>JAFUAR010000053.1 GCA_017460585.1 Clostridia bacterium | reverse complement strand
TTCAGCCTACGGCTTCACAGTAAGTGGACGGGGGATTCCATCCCCCATCCGCGACGGATGGAACGTCGACGGTTGCGCCCCCGACACCCCCATAGTTGCACAGTAATCACTAACGACCCTAAAGGAGTGCCGTAAATGAAAAGAACGCTTGCATTGCTGCTGAGCCTGTGCCTAGCGCTGACCTGCGCCGTGCTTCCCGCCTGTGCCGAAGCGCCCAGCGACGTACCCGGCTACGCGTACGAATATTCCATGGATTTGGAATACGCCGAGTGCTTCTCCGTGGATTACTACGAGGACGGATTTAAGCTCATCAAGATTGTGGATGGCGATACCATACTGGTCGTGCCCGAGGATGAGGAAGCGCCCGATGGTCTCGCCAGCGACATAGTCGTTGTACAGCAGCCGCTTGAGAATATTTATCTGGCGGCGACCTCCGCCATGGCGCTGTTCAGCCGTTTGGACGCGCTGGATGTCGTCACCCTCTCCTCGCTGCAGGCCTCCGGCTGGAGCATTGAAAGCGCCGTGGCGGCAATGGAAGCGGGCGACATGATCTACGCCGGAAAGTACTCCGAGCCGGATTACGAGCTGCTGGTGCAGGGCGGCTGCGACCTCGCCATAGAATCCACCATGATCTTCCACACCCCCAAGGTGAAGGAAATGATCGAGCTGCTGGGCATTCCCGTAATCGTGGATCGATCCAGCTACGAAACCCATCCGCTGGCGCGCACCGAGTGGATTAAGCTCTACGCCGCGCTCATTGACAAAGAGGATGAAGCGGAGGAATTCTTCGATGAACGCGCCCAAGTGATTGACGCATACAAGGACTACCCCAACACCGAAAAGACCGTGGCGTTCTTCTACATTAGCTCCGACGGCTCGGTCGTGGTGCGCGCCTCCACGGACTACGTGCCCAAGATGATCGAAATTGCCGGCGGACGCTACGCGCTCAAGGACATCGTCGATCCGGACAGCACTCGTTCCAGCGTATCCACCACCATGGAGCTGTTCTACGACGCCGCCGTGGATGCGGACTACCTCATTTACAATTCCTCCATCGACGCGCCGCTGAATTCGCTGAACGACCTGATGAACAAATCCGAGCTGTTTTCCGATTTTAAGGCGGTGCAGCAGGGCAACGTGTGGTGCACCGGCAAGGATATGTACCAAGCGACGGACGACGTAGGCGAGCTGATTATCGACATTCACAATATGCTCACCGGAGACGAGGAGGATATGCGCTTCCTGTATAAGGTGGAATAGGCAATCCGTTCTATCGCCCGACCGATCGGTCGGGCGATATTTTGCGCATATTATCCCACTACAGTTACTTATGTAACTCTTTTGGGAAAATCGTCCATTGTTCCCCGCGCCCAATTGAACTATAATGAATTGAACGCAGAATAGAATTACGATTCATCCATATGAAACGGAGGCTGGACATTATGATCTTTGACCGCAACGAAGGCAAGAACGTAGTCGCCCTGCTGGGCGCGGGCAGCATGGGTACCGCCATTGTGCGCCGAATCGCCGCAGGAAAGAAAATACTGCTGGGCGATATCAGCGCGCAAAATCTGGAGCGCGTCTCCAATGAACTGCGATACAGCGGTTACGATGTAGAAACCTGCATTGTGAACGCGCTGGAAAAGGAATCCATCGAGGCGTTTGCGCAGAAGGCGGCGTCGCTGGGCGAGGTAACCGCCTTCATCGACACGGCGGGCGCGTCTCCCAATCAGGCGCAGCCGGAGCACATTTTGCGGCTGGATATGGTCGGCACGGGCTACGCCGTGGACGCCTTTGGTCAGGTGATGGCAAAGGGCGGCGCGGGTCTCGTCATTTCCAGCCAGACGGGATATATGTTCCCCATCCCCAACGAGATAGAGCTCGAAATTATGCGCACGCCCACCGAAGCGCTGATCGACCTGCCCTTTATTCGCGAAAATGCCGTTAACTCCGGTCGGGCGTATATGATCGCCAAACGCGTAAACCACCTGCAGGCGCAAAAGGCCGCCGCGACCACATGGCGCGAGCGCCGCGCGCGCATCAATACCATTAGCCCCGGCATTATCGTCACGCCGCTGGCCTACGATGAATTCGCCGCCTCGGGCGACAACTACCAGAAGATGATCGACGCCTCCGCCGCCATGCGCACGGCGTCCTCGGACGAAATCGCCGAGGTGGGCGCGTTTCTGCTGGGCGAGCACGCCACCTTCATTACCGGTACCGATCTGCTGATCGACGGCGGCGTAATCGCCTCGATTCGCACCGGCGCCTATAAGCTGCGTTGACCCGGCAAGCCAAGCAAGGGTTACTGTTCAGCCTACGGCTTCACAGTAAGTGGACGGGGGACACGTCCCCCGCCA
>JAFUAR010000052.1 GCA_017460585.1 Clostridia bacterium | reverse complement strand
TTCCAAATAAGCACAATCCCTCAAAAGTCGAATCGTCAGAGAAATACAGACAGGCATTCCCGTTCTTTCGCAGACTTTGTGTGTGGGCTGAACTTGTATTTGTTGAAATTAGATGTCTGCCCAATCCTTTGTGCCATACGCAAAATACACTGCGAACATTCTGCCTGCCCACGTCGTCAGTATAGCCAATCGTTGCAAAAAGAGAACGATTGACGAGATTCATTATTTCATCCTTTGTCATTCATTCTTCCTCCTCAAATCTCATTTGTCATTCCACGTCGCCGTTGATCTCCGCTCTGTCGTCAAGCGTACAGGCAAGGGAGACGCGGGTTATTGCGAAATACTCCATTGCTACGGGTTCATCTTTTCTCACTTTGGTAAGTATTTTCGAACGAATCCCCGCCGTCTTGTGCATTTCCGTTTTCGTCATGCGCTTATCAATGATTAGTTCCCATAATGAATTGTAGTTGCATATCATGCGCCTAACCTCCGACAGAATACACAATCAATCTATACAAACGGGAATTTGTTTATTTCGATAATGCTCCATTTTTCAGTTCATAGGACGGATGATACAGCCCTGTTGGCTCGTAAAATTCATCACCTATATACTGAAATCCTAACCTGTGCAATACTTTTGATGATGCTGTGTTATTTGGATTATGGCCTGCGAACAGTCCCTCTGCTTTCAAATCCGAAAATGCATAATTTATTACCGCCTGTGCGGCTTCTATTGCATATCCTTGTCTCCAGAACTTTGGTCGTAAATGAAAACCAAATTCGTATTTTCCTTCTTTATATGGTCTTAGACCACAACACCCGATAAGCTCATTTGAAGTCAGTTCAAAGATAGGCCAGTATTGAACATGATATTCTGCATGATTTTGTATTTCTTTATCTAACCGATTTGCTATATCCTGTGCAGAGAATCGTCCACTGGTGCAGATGAATTTCGTCACGTCAGGGTTTCCCCAGAGTATTTCTGCCAACGAAATGTCATCTTTTTGCCATTCCGAAAAACCAATTCTTTTTGTTGTTAAAAAGAAGTCTCTTTCCATATTCCACCTCCACAAATCCCGATTTGTCATTCCGCGTAGCCGTTGATCTCCACTATTTCGCCAAGCGTACAGCCAATGGAGACACGAATTTTTGCAAAACCCTCCATTGCTGCGGGTTCATCTTTTCCCATTTTGGCAAGTATGCTCGTGCTGATTCCCGCCGCCTTGCGCATTTTCACTTTTGCCATGCGCTTGTCAATGATTAGTTCTCATGATCGGTTGTATGTCATGCGTCGAAGCTCTATAATCCATTGATACAAACAGGAACCTACTTTTCGATTGCTTGCCATTCCGAACGTGTAATTGCATAGGCGTAGGAGATCGTATTTTTCGGATCAGGATATTCTTTTACTTTCTTCATACCATTTGCAATGGTCGTGGAATACGACCCTACATTGGTATACTTCATATAAGAATAGATCGTCTCATACTGTGTGTTCTGGAACACCCAATCCCGCACGGCTCTCGCTGCTTCTTTTGCAAATCCGCGTCTCCAATATTTTTTATGAATGTGATACCCAATCTCTGGAAGCATTTCCCCATCAATATTTTGTATTGTAATTCCACAATCCCCTATAAATTCGCCTGTTTCCTTTAGAACGACAGCCCACAGTCCAAATCCATACTTTTCATAATTATCCAGATTCCACGTAATCCAACTCTTTGTTTTATTCTCATCAAATGGTGCCGGATAATGCTGCATTGTTTCTGGGTCAGACATTATTTCATAAAGTGCCTCAAAGTCATTTATCGTATATTCCCTCAACAAAAGGTGCTCTGTTTCCATCATATTCTTACTACCCTCAAAAAATCCGATTTGTCATTCCGCGTCGCCGCTGATCTCCGCTATGCGTCAAGCATGCTCCCCGCCGCCTTGCGCATTTCCACTTTCGTCATGCGCTTGTCTAGTTCCCATAATGAATTGTAGTTGTATGCCATGCGCAGAAGTCCCGATAGAATATGCAATCCATCGCTACAAGCAGGCATTTATCCTTGCTTGCTTTGCCTTCGCTTCAATGTCTTCAAATACGTCTTTTGTTCATCGGTAATCCTATAGCTCTCCACGCTTTTCTGAATTGTCTTGTTATGCACCCAAATATCCACCCGCTTAGCGCGATAGAAAGCATTTTTATAGCAGTATGATATGCACTGGAATTTACTTGTCGGTCTTGCCAAAAGAATTGAACCACGCTCTTTCCTCAAACGCTTTCTTTTTTGGCTGTTTTGGCTCGCTTTCGGCAATTCCTATGGGCAGAAAACATACCAATTCGTAGTTGTCGGGCACGCTTAGTATCTGTGCCATTTGATCGCAAATCTGATCATCATCGGTAATGTGTCCTTCAAACCAGCAGCTTTGATACCCTAGTTCCACTATAGCGAGCAGCATATTTTGAATCGCAGCCGAATAGTCTTGCGTCGCAAAGCATTTATCGCGATATGCGTTGATTCTCTGTGTCAGCACGCAAATCGCAGCGGGTGCGGTTACTCCTACGGGCGGTATAATTACGCGATGGAGTTTTTCCAAAACCTCTGGGTCGTCTACTGCAATCAGCGACGTGGTCTGCGTATTGCAGCCGGATGGAGCGTCAAGCCCAGCCTGCATAATCTTCACCAGATCATCCTTTGGTACGGGTATATCTTTATATTTTCCTCTATAGCTGTGTCTGCAATGAATCGCTTCTATAACATTCATATTGTGCTATCCTCCCAACCTAGATTTGTTTTTCGCACATAACATAAAATACAGTGTAAATTATAGCACGGACGGCGGCAGGTTTCAATCCTTCGCGTCGTAAACGAGATATTCGGGTGATGCCCCTCCGCCGCCAAAGCAAAATGGTACACCCTCTTTGGAGGAATCTTCGTTGAAAGTTATTGCTGAATGGAGCCGTTTCGTGGGGGAACTTATGGCGAGTTCACTTTCGCGCAAAGAATTGAAAGTTGGTACAGGTTGGCTTGCGTACCATGAAGAAGCCTATCAAGCGTGGAAGCGCGTCGTTCAAGGCGTATATTTTGAGGAAAAAATGCGCCATGCATTGAGGTAACCATAAACGTATATTGTGAATGACATACCGAAAAGGAATAGAAATCGCGACATTTGACGAGAACCTGTTCAAACGCCTTGGAGTGAACCATAGTCCATCATCAATGGATGATGTGGTTTCATATATTCTTATAGGGACATGGACCGCCTAGCAGGGTCTTTTTGGTATTCGCAATCGCGTTCATAGAATTGAATTGACCGCCGTTTGTTATTAACGGCGATAGGACTTAGGCGATCGAGGTTGCCCACATTCTCTGAATTGGATGATTTACCTTCTCCGCATTCCTCTATACAATGCATTCAGCCGGAGGCGTTCGTGCATTCCGGTAAAAAATGCGTATGGAGGTATAATGTTATGAATGGTTCCTTATCCGAAAAAGCCGTAACCACCGTTTTGCCCAAGAACGAGAAGAAGCGCTGGCGCGTTGCCGCCTATTGCCGCGTATCCACCGAAGAAGAGACGCAGCAGGGTTCTCTCGCCGCGCAGCAGACTCATTGGCAAAGTGTGATTGCCGAAAGACCGGAGTGGACGCTTACCGAGATCTACGTGGAAAGCGGCGTGAGCGCCACCCACGCGCACACTCGACCGCAGCTGATGCGACTGATCGATGAAGCCTCCAACGGGCGGGTGGATTTAATCCTTACCAAATCCATATCTCGCTTTAGCCGCAACACGGTGGACTGCCTGTCGCTCGTGCGGGTTCTTTCCGCGCTGGGCGTGGGCGTTTTCTTCGAAAAGGAAAACCTGAACACCGCGCGGATGGATTCCGAACTGTTCCTATCGCTGCTCTCCTGCTTTGCCGCCGAGGAGAGCCGTTCCATCAGCAAAAATGTGCAGTGGGGATACAGCAAGCGCTTTCAGCAGGGACAGTTCAAGTACAAGCGCCCGCCCTATGGCTACAATTCGGAGGACGGCGCGCTGCGGGTCAACGCCGCCGAGGCGGAGGCGGTTCGGGAGCTGTTCGCCCGTGCGCTGCGCGGCGAGAAGCCCAGCGCAATCGCCGCCGATTTCAATTTGCGCGCGCTGCCCACCAAATATGGCGAGGCGCAGTGGCATAGCTCTACCGTGACCGCCATACTCCGCAACGTGACCTATACGGGCGACGCGCTGTTTCAGAAAACCTACAAGGATGCCGAATACGTGGAGCGCTGCAATGAAGGGCAGCGCGACCGCTATTACGGCGCTGATCATCACGAGGCACTCGTATCGCGCGAGGTATACATTCTCGCCAATGAGCGGCTGGGGCGCGTTGGCATACGAAGCGAGCTGGAGGCGTGGCAGGCGGGCGTGCGGCGGGAGGCGGGCGTTTTGGTGATTCGAGCCGCCGAAGCGGAAAAGGGCGAAGGCGCGCCCGCGCCGGTGCGCGTCGCGGCGTATTGCAGGGTATCGACCAGCTCCGAAGAGCAGGAGAACAGCTACGAGGCGCAGTGCGCGCACTACCATAGCCGCATTACCGCCCAGCAGAGCTGGACGTTGGTGGATATTTACGCCGACGAGGGAATTACGGGCACCAGCACCGCCCACAGGGAACGCTTCAAGCAGCTGATGGCGGATTGCGAGGCGCGCCGCGTGGACCTGATTCTCACCAAGAGCATCAGCCGGTTCGCCCGCAATACGCTGGATTGTCTAACGCACATACGGCGGCTGAAAGCGTTGGGCATCGCCGTGGAGTTCGAGAAGGAAGCCATCAACACGCTGGACGCGAAGGGCGAGATTTTGCTCACCATTATGGCTTCCATCGCGCAGCAGGAGAGCCAAAGCATTTCCCAGAATGTGCGCCTCGGCATACAATACCGCTTCCAGCAGGGCAGGGGCATGGTCAACGAAAAGCGGCTGCTGGGCTACGATAAGTCGCCCTCCAGCAGGCTCACGGTCAACGCTTGCCAAGCGGCGTTGGTGCGGCGCATCTTTCGGCTGTTTTTGGAAGGGCAGGGTTGTACGCATATCGCCAATACGCTGAGCTTGGAGGGGGCGAAAACGGGGTGCGGCGGCGCGAAGTGGTACGCCAGCACCGTGCGCTATATATTGCAAAATTCGGTCTATACCGGCGATCTGCTCATGCAAAAGACATATGTGGCGGACTTTCTGAACCATCGTTCCGTAAAGAATGCGGGGCAGCTGCCGCAATATCTGGCGGAAAACGCGCATGATCCCATCGTGCCCAAAGCGATATTTGCCATGGCGCAGGATGAGCTGCACCGCCGCAGCGTGGACGCGGCGCGCGGCGTACCCCAAGAGCGCGCCAACCGCGAGGCGTTGAGCGGCAGGCTATACTGCCCCTGCGGCGCGCGGATGCGGAAGCTGCGCCGCAAAAGCGCCGTGTGGCGCTGCCCGCAATGCGGGAACGAAATGCTCGAGAGTGACGTGAAGGCGGCGGTGCTCCGCGCCGTGAATCGCCTGCCGGAGTATCGGGGTACCTTGGAAACAGCGCTTGGGCAAGCGATCGCGCAGACGAGTGCGGATGCCTACGCGCGTGCGCTGCGCCAAGGGGAAGCGATGCGCCTGAGATTGGCGCTGGAAGCGATTGACCGGATGGAGGGACGGTGCGCTTTGCCTATATCTGCGCGCGCCTGCGCGACTGAGAATGACTTTTGGAATTGCACTCGGCGCGTTCGTCGGGCGGGTCCGATTGCGGATTGGATCGAGGAAGACATCGCCCTATGGATCGATCGAGTGATTCTGGGAGAGCGGGTGCGCTTCCGAGCGGGAATTGAGGCGGAGTGGGAAATGTGAGGTTACTGTTCAGCCTACGGCTTCACA
>JAFUAR010000051.1 GCA_017460585.1 Clostridia bacterium | reverse complement strand
CGCAGCTGCACGCTTGGGCGCAGGCACAGGGCGACCGAATACAATCGACATATATCAACAACGTTGGTCACTTACAATCGAACTGGAACGGAACGCAAATTGCCGATTTTGGCATGAACCTAATGAACCGCCGCGCGATCTCCCGCGCGATGCGGCTGGGTTGCGACGGCTATGTGCCTTCGCTCGAATTGAACGTGGGGCAGCTTCGTTCCCTGCCCCGCCCCGCCGAGCTGATCGTATACGGGCGAATCCCGCTTATGCACCTGCGCCACTGCCCATTGCGCACGGCGCGCCGCCAAACGGGAAAGCACGCCGACTGCCGCCGCTGCGACCACTGCGCTCCGCACGAGCGCGTGAACGCGCATTCCCTGATCGACCGCAAGGGCGCGGCGTTTCCAATGCGCCGCATCGCCTACGCAAGCGGGTGCGTGCTCGAGCTGCTCAATTCGGTGCCGCTCATGCTTTTAAGGCGCGCCAAGCGCCTGCCGGAGGCGGACGGATGGCGGCTCATGATTGACGATCTGCAAACGCTTCGCGCCACGCTGCCCGTGTACCTCGCCGCCGCGCGCAGAGAAACGTTTGCCGATCTGCCCGAATGGGCGGCGCTGGAACAAACTCCTTCCACCACAGGACATTACTTTCGCGGAGTAGATTGACCCATGAATGAGAGAAACATACGCATACTGGAATTTCCCAAAATTCAAGAGATGATTGCGGCGCTGGCGGTCACCGAATCCGGCAGGGAATGCTGCCGCGCGCTGGAACCTTCCAGCGATCCGGACGAGATTTTGCGCATGCAGGCGGAGACCGAGGAGGCTTCCTCCGTACTCGCCTACACCGGCTCCAACCCCATGGTGTGGTTTACCGATGTGCGCGAGTACGTAAAGCTCGCCAAGGTGGGCTCCACGCTCTCGCCCAAAGCGCTGCTGGCCGTTGCCGATATGCTCAAGGCGTCCCGCGCCGTGCGCAACGCGCTGGTCACCGACCGCGAGGACACCCCGCTGCTCACCGAAATGGGCTCGCGCCTTTCCACCAATCGCAATCTCGAGGAGCGCATTTGCGACGCGATACTCTCCGAGGATGAAATCAGCGACCACGCCAGCCCCGAGCTGTACAACATCCGCCGCCAAATGCGCGTGCTCAACGACCGCGTGCGCGACAAGCTGAACAGCCTGATTCGCTCGCAGAACACCCAGAAGTACCTGATGGACGCCATCATTACCGTGCGCAACGGGCGCTACGTGGTGCCGGTCAAAGCGGAATGCCGCCAGAACGTGCCCGGCATTGTGCACGACCAATCCGGCTCCGGCTCCACGCTGTTTATCGAGCCCATGGCGGTTGTGGAGGCGGGCAACGAGCTCAAGCAATGGACGCTCAAGGAGCACAACGAAATCGAGCGCATACTCGCCGACTTTAGCGCCGATATCGCGCCCGACGCCGAGCTGTACGCCAACAATTTGCAGCTCTTAGCCAACGTGGATATGATATTCGCCCGCTCCGCGCTGGGGCGCAGTATGCGCGCCGTACCGCCCAAGCTGAACCGCGAGGGGCGCGTGAACCTGATTCGCGCGCGGCACCCCTTGATCGACCCCGCCAATGTGGTGCCCTTCAACCTATGGCTGGGGCAGGACTTCAGCACATTGGTGATTACCGGACCCAACACCGGCGGCAAGACCGTTACGCTCAAGACCGTGGGTATGCTCACGCTCATGGCGCAGGCGGGTATGCAGATTCCCGCCGCGTTCGGTTCCGAGCTGGCGATATTTGACGAGGTATACGCCGATATCGGCGACGAGCAATCCATCGAGCAGAGCCTGTCTACCTTCTCCTCGCACATGACCAACATCGTATCCATACTGGAAAACGTGACGCCGCAATCGCTGGTACTGTTCGACGAGCTGGGCGCGGGCACCGACCCCACCGAGGGCGCGGCGCTGGCGATGGCGATATTGGATCACCTGCGCACGCTGGGCGTAACCACGCTGGCGACCACCCACTACTCCGAGCTCAAGGTCTACGCGCTCACCACGCAGGGCGTGGAAAACGCCTCCGTGGAGTTCGATGTGGAGACCCTGCGCCCCACCTATCGCCTATCCATCGGCATTCCCGGCAAGTCCAACGCCTTTGAAATCAGCCGCAAGCTGGGCTTGAGCGAAGCGCTGATTCAGGACGCGAATGAGCGTCTCAGCCGCGATCAGGTGCGCTTTGAGGATGTCATCGCCAACGCGGAATACCACCGGCAGATCGCCGAAAAGGAGCGCGAGCTGGCGGAGGAAGCCCACCGCGAGACCCAGCGGCTGCGCAATGAAGCCGAAAAGCTGCAAAGGGAGCTTGAATCGCGCCGCGAAACGGAGCTGAAAAAGGCGAAGGAGCAGGCGCGACAGGTGCTGAAAAAGGCACAGGCGGAATCCGAACAGCTCATTTCCGAGCTCAAGAAGCACCGCAACGGCGATTTGAAGGAGCACGAGCTGCACGCCATGCGCGCCAAGCTGCAGGACGCCATCGATTCGAATTCCGAAAAGATCGCCAAGGCGCAGCCCGAGAGCGACGAGGTGCCCACCAACCTCAAGGTGGGCGATACCGTGCTGCTGCTCGACCTGAACGCCACCGCGACCATACTCACCCTGCCCGATCACAAGGGCGAATGCACCGTGCAGGCGGGCGCGCTCAAGCTCAAAAGCAACGTAAACCGTATGCGCCGCGCCAAGCCGCCCAAGGAGAATAAGCCCAAATCCTCCTCGCACGTGAGCGTAGGGCTGCGCCCCGTGGAAATGGAGTGCGACGTGCGCGGCAACACGCTGGAGGAAGCGCTGCTGGCGGTGGATATGTTCTTGGACGGCGCCATACTAAACAAGCTGCGCGAGGTAAACATTATTCACGGCAAGGGCACCGGCGTGCTGCGTGCGGGCATTCACAAGCACCTAAAGAGCCACCCCGCCGTAAAGAGCTTCCGACTGGGGCGCTATGGCGAGGGCGATGACGGCGTAACTGTGGTGACGATGAAGTAAGGGGAAGCCGCCGCACCATCGAATTGCGAAAACGAGTATGCTCTCCCCCTATCTTTATTCACAGTTTGTTCATTCGCGATTCACACCCTGCGCGTATACTACCCTCGGAGGCAAACGTATGAAGACGAAAATACTGTTGGTGGACGACGATCCCAACATTCGCCAGCTCGTAAACCTGTACCTGCAAAAGGAGGGCTACGAGGTGACCAACGCGGATCGCGGCGACGACGCGCTGCGCCTATTCAAGGCGGACCCGCCCAATCTCATGCTGCTGGACATTATGCTGCCCGGCATGGACGGTTTGCAGGTATGCCGCGAGGTGCGCAAGGTATCGTCCATTCCCATTATCATGCTCACGGCGAAGGACGAGACCTTCGACAAGGTGCTTGGCTTGGAGCTGGGCGCGGACGACTACGTATCCAAGCCCTTCGAGATGAAGGAGCTGATCGCGCGCATTAAAGCGGTGCTGCGCCGCTTCCAAACTGGGGAGGAGCCCGACCGCGTGCTGGCCTTTCCCGGGCTCACCATCAACATCAGCCACTATACAGTCACCTTCATGGGCAACGAGCTG
>JAFUAR010000050.1 GCA_017460585.1 Clostridia bacterium | reverse complement strand
TGCTTTAGCAGCTGATTGAACATCTTTTCCATGCCGAACACCTCCTCATAGGCTCTTTTTGCTATGGTTTATTATTCGACATGACTGCCCAGTTTACCTTTTGGAATTTTATGTTAATTTACGGGTGGACTGAACAGTTACAATTATCCAAAAATTCGGGACCTCTTGAGACGAGCTCCGTATTGAGAAACAGGAGCGCATCCTCCTGCGTGGAGATGCCCAGCTCCTCGTATAGCTCGCGGACGGCCGCCGTGCGCGAGCTCTCGCCCGCGCTGACCCCGCCGCCGGTCGACTCCCAAAAGAGCGGATGCGAGTACAAATTCGGGTTGCGCTGGGAAATGAGATATTGCCCGCTAGAATTGCCAATCCATACGCGCACCCCCAGCCGCCACGTGCCCTCCGGCAGCGGAACGCCGCGCTGCCAGACGCGATTCAGCGGCTCGCGCGCGGCATTATACAAATCGATATATTCCGCCATAGTTTCCTCCGATATTGCGCATATTGCGAGCATCGCCGAGAATACTCTCGGCGATGCTCAAAGTGATAGCGATATACTAATATGCCTCGTGAATTTCGATATTGCTGTAGCGATTCATGCCGGTACCGGCGGGAATCTGCTTGCCGATAATGACGTTTTCCTTTAAGCCCAGCAGCGGATCGACCTTGCCCTTAATGGCGGCTTCGGTCAGCACGCGCGTGGTCTCCTGGAAGGACGCAGCGGCAAGGAAGGATTCAGTCGCCAGCGCGGCCTTGGTAATGCCCAGCAGCGTGCGCTTCGCCGTAGCGGGACGACCGCCGTTTTCGAGCACCTTGCGGTTCGCCTGATCGAAGCGGAAAATATCCACCAGAGAGCCGGGCAGCAGGTCGGTATCGTTGGCTTCCTCGATCTTGACCTTGCGCAGCATCTGGCGCACGATAACCTCGATGTGCTTATCGGCAATTTCCACGCCCTGACGGCGATAGGTCTGCTGAACTTCCTTCACCAGATAATCCTGCACGGCCTTGACACCCAGTATGCGCAGCAGATCGTGCGGATTGATGGATCCTTCGATCAGCTCGTCGCCCGCGTTGACATGGTCGCCATCCTCAAACGCCAGCTTAGAGCCGTAGTTGATGGGATATTCCTTGGTCTCCGCCTCGCCGGCGCTGGACTGAATAATGAGCTTGCGGCGCTTCTTGGCGTCGGTCTCGATGCGCACCGTACCGGAAATATCGGCAAGGGTAGCTTCGCGCTTGGGCTTACGCGCCTCAAACAGCTCCTCGACGCGCGGAAGACCCTGCGTAATATCTTCGCCGGTCGCAACGCCGCCGGTATGGAAGGTACGCATGGTGAGCTGCGTGCCGGGCTCGCCGATGGACTGCGCCGCGATGATACCGACCGCTTCGCCCACATCCACCAAATTACCGTTGGTCATGTTCGCGCCGTAGCACTTGGCGCAAATGCCCACGGAGCACTGGCAGGTCAATACGCTGCGGATGGATACCTCGGTAATACCCGCGGAGATGATCTTGCGCGCGATATCGTGCGTGATCAGCTCGTTGCTTTCCACAATGATTTCGCCCGTAGCCGGATCCACCACGTTTTCCGCGGCGACGCGTCCACGAATACGATCCTCCAAACCTTCGATGATATCGCCGGGAACGCCGATATCCTGCACCTTCAAGCCGCGCACCTTTTCGTTGCGGTTGGCGAAGCAGTCGATTTCGCGAATGATGTTCTCCTGCGATACGTCGACCAGACGGCGGGTCATGTAACCGGAGTCCGCCGTCTTCATGGCGGTATCCGCCCGAGACTTACGGGAACCGTGCGAGGACAGGAAGAATTCCAGTACGCTCAGACCTTCGCGGAAGTTCGACTTGATGGGCAGCTCAATGATCTTGCCGGTGGGCGAAGCCATCAGACCGCGCATACCGGACAGCTGACGAATCTGGTTGATGGAACCGCGCGCGCCGGAGTCCGCCATCATGTTGATTGGGTTGAACTTTTCAAGGGTCGCGAGCACCTGCTTGGTGACGTCGTTGGTCGCGCCTTCCCAAATGCGAATGACATTGGAATAGCGCTCGTTTTCGCTCATCAAACCGCGCTTGAACTGGCGCTCGATTCTGCGCACCTCGCCATCCGCGGACTGCAGAATCTCCTGCTTATTGTCCGGAACGATGATATCCGCCACGGATACGGTCAGCGCGGCGCGGGTGGAGTACTTGTAGCCCAGCGCCTTAATCTCGTCCAGCATGGAGGAGGTGGCGGTCACGCCGTGGGTACGGTAGCAGTTATCAACGATCTTCGCCAGCTGCTTCTTGCCGACGACCTCGTCGATTTCCAGCTTGAACATATCGTCGATGGTCTCGCGCTTCTGCATACCCATATCCTGCGGAATCGCCTGATTGAATATGATGCGACCGATGGTGGTATCCACAATGCGGCTGTACTCCGTGCCGTCGATCACCTTGGTCATGCGGATATGGCAGGGCGCTTCCAGCGCGAGCTCGCCGGTGGCGTACGCCATGAGCGCCTCGTCGACATCGGTAAAGTACTTGCCCGTGCCCGGCAGACCTTCGTGAATCAAGGTGAGGTAGTAGCAGCCCAGTACCATGTCCTGCGTAGGGCAGATGACGGGTTTTCCGTCGGAGGGCTTCAATATATTGTTCGCCGCCAGCATCAGGAAGCGGGCCTCCGCCTGCGCCTCCATGGAAAGCGGTACGTGCACCGCCATCTGGTCGCCGTCGAAGTCCGCGTTGAACGCGGTGCAGCACAGGGGGTGCAGCTTGAGTGCCTTGCCCTCGACCAGAATCGGCTCAAACGCCTGAATGCCCAGTCGGTGCAGCGTAGGCGCGCGGTTGAGCATCACCGGATGGTCCTTAATGACATCTTCCAGCACATCCCAAACCTCGGGACGCAGGCGCTCCACGGCGCGTTTGGCGGTTTTTACATTGACCGCCATGCCCTGATTGACCAAACGCTCAATGACGAAGGGCTTGAACAGCTCCAGCGCCATCTCCTTGGGCAGACCGCACTGATACATTTTGAGGCTCGGTCCAACGACGATAACGGAACGACCGGAATAGTCTACGCGCTTGCCCAGCAAGTTCTGGCGGAAACGCCCCTGCTTGCCGCGCAGCAGATCGCTCAGGCTCTTGAGCTGGCGTCCGCCCGCGCCGGTAACCGCGCGTCCGCGGCGACCGTTATCAATCAGCGCGTCTACCGCTTCCTGCAGCATACGCTTTTCGTTGCGCACGATGATATCCGGCGCCTTCATTTCCAGCATACGCTTTAGGCGGTTGTTGCGGTTGATGACGCGGCGGTACAGATCGTTCAAATCGGAGGTGGCGAAGCGACCGCCGTCCAGCTGCACCATGGGGCGCAGATCCGGCGGAATGACGGGCACCACGTCCAGAATCATCCACTCGGGTTTGTTGCCGCTCTTGCGGAATGCCTCGACCACTTCAAGGCGCTTGATCAGGCGCTGGCGCTTCTGCCCTTCGCTGTCGCGCTTGGTCTCCTTCTGAGAGAGCTCCTCCAGCTCCTTATGCAGCTCCTCGCTCAGCTCGTCCAGATCGATGCCCAGCAGCATTTCGCGCACGGCTTCGGCGCCGATGCCGACCTTAAACTCGTAGCCGATCTCCGCCGCCTGCTGCTTGCGCTGCTGATATTCGCTTTCGGAAAGCAGCTGATACTTGGACAGCTTCGATACCTCGGTGTTGCCCGGATCAAGCACGATATACGCCGCAAAATACAGCACCTGCTCGAGCGCGCGGGGGCTGATGTTCAGCAGCGTGCCCATGCGGGAGGGAATACCCTTAAAGTACCAAATGTGGCTTACGGGCGCGGCCAGTTCAATATGACCCATGCGCTCGCGGCGCACCTTCGCCTTGGTAACCTCGACGCCGCACTTATCGCAAACAATGCCCTTGAAGCGGGTACGCTTATATTTGCCGCAGTTGCACTCCCAGTCCTTGGTGGGACCGAAAATTCTTTCGCAGTACAGACCGTCGCGCTCCGGCTTGAGCGTACGGTAATTGATGGTTTCCGCCTTCAGCACTTCGCCGTGGGACCACTGACGAATCTGATCCGGAGAGGCGAGCCCGATGCGGATGGAATCCAGCTTGGTCAATTCAAACAAGGAGCATTCTCCTTTCCATATCTCATAAACGGTGCAAGATTAGAATTCATCATCCAGATTGAGATCCTCGTCGCCCAGTTCCAGATCGTCGAAGTCAAAGTCTTCGAGCAGATCGTTCTCCTCGGCAATGGTCTCGGGCGCGGGCGCGGTGGGCACCAGCTCCTCCTTGAACTCGCTCTCGGTAGCGTAGATATCGTCCTCGAGCTCGCGAATCTCAATTTCATCCTTGTTTGCATCCAGCACGCGAATATCGAGCGCCAGCGACTGCAGCTCCTTCAACAGTACCTTGAAGGACTCCGGAATGCCCGGATCGGGAATATTCTCGCCCTTGACGATGGCTTCGTACGCGCGCACGCGACCGATGGTATCGTCCGACTTGTAGGTAAGAATTTCCTGCAGCACGTTGGAAGCGCCGTACGCCTCCAGCGCCCACACTTCCATTTCGCCGAAGCGCTGACCGCCGAACTGCGCCTTACCGCCGAGCGGCTGCTGGGTCACCATGCTGTAGGGACCGGTAGAGCGGGCGTGAATCTTATCGTCGACCAGATGGTGCAGCTTGAGATAGTACATATAGCCGACCGTGACCGGATTGTCGAAGCGGTCGCCGGTTCTGCCGTCGTACAGCCAGAGCTTGCCGGTGGGGTTGATGCCGATCTTGCTGAACTGGATGAGCGGCTTGCCGTTCTGATCGTACAGCGGTCCGTCTTCCTTCTTCGCCGCCATATCC
>JAFUAR010000049.1 GCA_017460585.1 Clostridia bacterium | reverse complement strand
TCGCAGCTAAGCTGCGGACGTTCATAGGTCTGAATACCGTGTCCCTCAGGGTCCAACCCCGTATACATGGAGGCGTGCGCCACGGGAGTCACCGACTCCACCGTGCTTACAAACGGGACTGCCAGCGAGGTGTGCTGGTAAACAGGTACGAACAGGTGCGTGTATTTTTGCCATATGTAGTGACCAACCGCGTCCGCGTGGTACAGTACGGCGCGATCCGCATTGCCGCCCATGCGATCGATGAGTATATTCGAAAGCCAATGTAGTCCCGGAGCATACGCTTCAGGAAGCGCGATGCCCATGCAATCGGCAACGATGCCGGCGAAGTGCTTGAGCGGATATCGATTCAAATGATCTGCCATGGTCCCATACCCCCATTGATTGATTTAGACGCGCCTATATTAGCATACGTCCCCCAATAAAGTCAAATTCTATTTTAGACGCTGGCTATAGGTTAAATATTGAGACTGATTATTGCAAGTTCCCAAGATTTGCACGGGAATATGAGCAATTTTCCCAAACAATATCGTTCCATACGCATGAAAGCGCTTGTGAAAGGCGGCAAAAAATGGTAAAAGATAAAATGAGTTTGTATCGATGGGGAAGCGACCAATTGGGGGAGGATGCGCACATGAGCAGCGTAAAAGAAACCTTCGGAACAATGGTGTTCAATGAGTCGGTAATGAAAGCACGCCTGCCGCATGCGGATTTTGTCGCGCTGCAGCGTACCATACGCTCCGGTACGGAGCTCGATCCCTCTATTGCCGATGTCGTCGCCAATGCGATGAAGGATTGGGCAATTGAAAAGGGCGCGACCCACTTCACCCATTGGTTTCAGCCCATGACGGGCATTACCGCCGAAAAGCACGAGGCGTTTATTACTCCCGTGAGCAATAGTGAAGTGATTATGGAGTTTTCCGGCAAGGAGCTCATCAAGGGCGAGTCGGACGCCTCCTCGTTTCCCTCCGGCGGTCTGCGCGCCACGTTCGAGGCGCGCGGCTATACCGCGTGGGATCCCACCAGCTATGCCTTTATCAAGGATCGCACGCTTTGTATTCCTACGGCCTATTGCTCGTTCAACGGGCAGGTGTTGGATAAGAAGACGCCCTTGCTGCGCTCCATGGAGGCAATCAACGCGCAGGCGCTGCGTATATTGCGCCTTTTCGGCGATACCGAAACCCAACGCGTGATTCCCACTGTGGGACCGGAGCAGGAATATTTTCTCATCGATCAGGAAATGTATGAAAAGCGTCCGGACCTGCGATTTACCGGCAGAACGCTGTTTGGCGCTCGCCCGCCCAAGGGTCAGGAGATGGACGATCAATATTACGGCGCGCTTAAGGGGCGGGTAAGCGGATTCATGCGCGATCTGGACGACGCGCTTTGGAAGCTGGGCGTATTCGCTCGAACCGAGCACAACGAGGTTGCCCCCGGTCAGCACGAGCTCGCTCCCGTATATACGGATGTCAACGTCGCGTCCGATCACAACCAAATTACCATGGAACTCATGCAGAAGATTGCCGCGAAACACCATATGGCGTGCCTGCTGCATGAGAAACCGTTCGAGGGTTTCAACGGGAGCGGCAAGCACAACAACTGGTCGCTGGCGACGGACGGTGGGGAAAACCTGCTGAATCCGGGCAAAAATCCCGCGCAAAACCGCCTGTTCCTGCTGCTGTTTGTGGCGGTGATTCGCGCTGTAGACGAGCACGCGGATCTGCTGCGCGTGTCCGTATCCTCCGCGGGCAACGATTTGCGTTTGGGCGGCAACGAGGCGCCGCCTGCCATCGTATCCATGTTCGTGGGCGACGATCTGGAGGCGATATTGGACGCGCTTGTCAACAAGATCGATTTTGATCCTGCGGAACGCGATTTTATGGATGTGGGCATCGGCATGATTCCCAAATTCCGCCGCGATTCTACCGATCGCAACCGCACGAGTCCCTTCGCCTTTACCGGCAACAAGTTTGAGTTCCGTAGCCCGGGCGCGTCGCTCTCTATTGCGGGACCCAATATTGTGCTCAATACCATTGTGGCGGATGTGCTTAGGGATTTTGCCGATACGCTGGAACGCGCGGAGAGCTTTGATTACGCCGTTTCGCACTTGATTCGCAAGACGATTCGCGAGCATCGCCGCGTAGTGTTCAACGGCAATAATTATACGCAGGAATGGATTGACGAGGCGAATAAGCGCGGGTTATGCGCCTGTCCGGACGCGGTGACCGCGCTGGAACATTTTGCCGATGCGAAGAATGTCTCGCTGTTTGAGCGCCATGGGATCTATACCCGAACCGAGCTGGTTTCCCGTCAGGATATCCTGCTGGAGGAGTACGGCAAGGAGGTTCGCATTGAGGCGCGTACGCTTTCGGACATGGTGCGCAGGCAGATTTTGCCCGCCTTGTCCGCATATGCGGGCGCTTTGGCTGGAACGGCTTCTCAGAAAAAGGCGCTGGGGTTAGAAGCGCCGTTTGAAACGCGCACACTGCGCTCGCTATCCGAGTGGACGGAGCAGATTCTGGCGGGCGTTTCGGAGTTGGACGAGGCGATTGCCGCCATGCCCGAAGGTTCCGCTTCGGCGTTTACCGAAAGCGCGCGCGATGCGCTGCTTCCGGCAATGCGCAAGCTGCGCGCGCCGATTGATCGCGCGGAACAGTGGGTCGCCAAGGAGTATTGGCCCTTCCCGACCTATGCGGATATGCTCTTCAGCGTGATGTAGCGCGTATGGGAGAGTTGGGCAATACGTTGATCGTCTGCGGCGTGGCGCTTGCCGCACTGACGATCGGGGTTTTATGGGTTACGCTCCGGCAGGTGCGTGGATTCATTCAAAAGATCCGCGCGGAAGAGGAGCCGTTGGAAATGGAGAAGGATAAGGATTATGATCACCACAATTTCACTGAATCCCAGCATTGATCGCACGGTGGAGGTGGAACAATTTACGCCTGGCGGGCTCAATCGCGTGCTTTCCAGCCATATGAACGCGGGTGGGAAGGGCATTAACGTTGCGTTGGATGCGACCGCGCTGGGACTCGATGCGCAGTGCATCGGCGTTATGCATAAGGAGGGCTCCAAGCTCTTTGAGAAGCGGCTCATGGTCAACTCAACCGCCTATAATTTCATCTGGTGCGAGGGCAGCGTGCGCATTAACATGAAGGTGCGCGAGCGCGGCAGCGGACAGCTGACGGAGATCAATGAGCCGGGGGAGCCGATTCATCCCGAAACACTGGAAAAGATGACCGATTTGGTGCAGCTCCACGCGGAGAATTCCGATTACATGGTGCTGACGGGTTCGCTGTCGCCCGGCTGTCCGGAAGACTACTATCGTACGCTGATTGAAACCGTGCGCGATATGGGTTGTCGCTGCATACTGGATGCCGACGGCGCGGCGTTGAGCGCGGGCATTGAGGCGGAGCCCTACATGATTAAGCCCAATATTCACGAGCTTGAGCAGCTGACGGGGAAAAAACTGGAGACCATTCAGGCGGTGCGCAACGCGGCGTATAAGTTTATTAGCAAAGGCGTGAGCATTGTGGCGGTTTCGTTGGGAGATAAGGGTGCGCTTATTACCAACGGAGACGAGAGCTTCTTTGCGCCGAGCATCAACATCGATATCAAGACGACGGTTGGCGCGGGAGACGCGATGGTTGCCGGACTGGTATGCGGTTGTATGGGCGAATACGATTTGATCGATATATTGCGTATGGGCGTTGCTTGCGCTACGGCGCGCTGTTGTACTGAACCCGGAAAAACGCTGGACAAAACCGTATATAAGGCGTTGCTCAATATGGTTCAGCTCGAAGCGATTTGATTCATCATTTCGGCTTCATCCGTTTTGTACGGATGGAGCTTTTTTTGCGCGCCGACCCTAGACGAACGAATGGAAATTCAGTATCATACCATCATACTTGTAAAGCAAAGCAGTATATGGGAGGCGCGGAAAATGGATGTGCAATGCTTCGTTGAAGCTCGAAATAAGGTGGTCGGCGCGGTCTCAAGGGTCATTGTAGGAAAGGAAGAGACCATTGAAAAGGTATTTATCTCCTTTATCTGTTCCGGACACGTGCTGTTGGAGGATGTGCCGGGTACGGGAAAAACAATGCTGCTGCGCGCATTTGCCCGAACGATTGGCGGAAGCTTCAGCAGGGTGCAGTTTACGCCCGATCTGCTGCCATCGGATTTGACGGGCATTAACTTTTTCAACCCTCAGGAGAGTCGTTTTCAATTTCGCAAAGGTCCGCTGTTTGCCGATGTAGTGCTGGCGGATGAAATCAATCGCGCTACGCCGCGCACGCAATCCGCGCTTTTGGAAGCGATGGAGGAAAAGCAGATATCGGTCGATGGCGAAACCTACGCTCTGGGCGACCGGTTTATGGTGATGGCGACGCAGAACCCCATAGAATCCTATGGTACGTTTCCACTGCCGGAGGCGCAGGTGGACCGCTTTTTCATGCGACTGTCTCTGGGATATATGACGAGGGCGCAGGAGCTCGAGGTGCTTCGCCGCAGGCGCACCACCGAAATTCTACAGGAAGTGGAGCCTGTGCTCACATTAGAGGAAATTCAACGTTTGCGCGAGGAGTACCGCGGGGTGCGCGTGAGCGACGATGTAGGCGATTATTTAATGGATTTGGTGGAACGCACGCGGAGCGATACCTTTGCGGTGGGCGTGTCTACGCGCGGCGCGATCGCGCTCTATTCCGCGGCGCAGGCGAACGCCGCCCTCTCCGGCAGGGATTACGTGCTGCCGGAGGATATTCGCCGCATGGCGCCGGCGGTGCTGGCGCATCGTATTACGGCGGGCGCGGGTATGAAGCGACAGGACGCGGAGGCGCGCCTTATGGATCTAATTGATCAGATTCCCGTGCCCACGGAGCGCCTAAGCTGAGGCGGTGAAAGGCTATGCTGACGTATCTGGTCATACTCATACTGGTCGGCGTACTCATAGAAGTGCTTTCTGTGAAATTTGCGCTCAACGGCGTGGAATATGATTTGCGTCTTTCCAAAACGATGGTGGAATCCGGCGAGCGGTTCGATATGATCAGCGTCGTTACCAACAGGCGCAGGCGCTTTCTGCCATTTGTGCGCATGAATGAAAACGTGCCCACCGGTCTGGAAGCCGAGCGCGAATTGACCATGGAGAGCTTTACGGAGCGCAGAAGCGTGCTGAGCAGTACGGTATATCTTATGCCCCGACAACGCCTGACGCGCCGCACGGCAGTCTCTATGCCTGAACGCGGTTGGTATACCTTCAACGGCGCGACATTGTTGGGCGGCGATTTTCTGGGCTTGCGTGAAAAAGCGCTGCGCGTGGAGCTGGAACGCGAGGTGGTAGTGCTGCCGCGCCCGTCGCAGTCGCCGGAAATCTCGCGCATATTGGGCGGATTTACGGGGGATACTTCCGTGCAGCGTTTTATATTGGAAGATCCCATGCTCACCATGGGATTTCACGAATATACGGGGCACGAGCCCATGAAGCAGATTGCGTGGGGGCTTTCCGCCAAGGTAGGTTCGTGGATGGTGCGCACATACGATCATACGGTTGAACGCGTGGCAACGGTCATACTCAATGTGGATACTTTCGCTTTTGGAACGTATGGACATAATCGCTTGGAACAG
Source organism: Clostridia bacterium (assembly GCA_017460585.1). Taxonomy (GTDB): domain Bacteria; phylum Bacillota; class Clostridia; order Christensenellales; family Aristaeellaceae; genus Faecivicinus. The sequence goes on along the minus strand of JAFUAR010000049.1, from coordinate 10,876 downwards.
TGCTATTCCATGGCGCGCGCGCTATGTGAGGCGCTGGAGGCGCAGCGCGTGCCGTATAGCTTTTTGACCAATATTCAACCCGAAGGCAGCGCGATTTCGGGCGAGGTGAGCGACGGACTGGGCGAAGCGCACCTGAAGCCCATATTGGAAATATTGGGTCGCGCGGGTTACGAGGCGCGCGAGAAGCAGGCTGCGCTTATGGATCGGGCGGCGAAGCGCGCGGAGCGGGGGCGCAAAATCATATTGATTACTCCCGTGCGCGATGATCTGCATCCCGAATTTATGGAGCGCGTGTATTTTACCACGGGTGAGCGGGTGTTGCCGCTGGTGCAGGAGGAGGATGCGCCATGAAGCTGATGTATGGTTTGAGCTATTATTGCGATGTGCTTTTATACTTCGGCTGTCTGGGGTGCCTTGGTCTGCTGCCGGATTCCAACGATCGACTCATGCTGTGCTCCATGCTGCTGTTTCTCGCCTGTGTGGTCGCACCGCTGTGCGCTTCTCGCTGGAAGGATTGGCGGCGTTGGCTGTTTATGGTATCCGTTCCTGCGGTAATGCTTATTGCTGGTGCGCCGGGACCCCGCATCGCCTGCATCGCGCCGTGCGTGTATCTCGGGCTCTACGTGAAGAACAATTCAACCGTGGCCGATTATTACTACGCGGCGACCAAATTTCGGAGCGAGCTGCTGGGACTGATTTTTCTGGTTTTTCTAATATTTGCAAATTCTTCGCCTGTATGGACGCGGGGTTTGCCATGGATGCTGCTGTATTTTACGCTTACCATTTACCTCATGCGGATGCTTCGTCACGACGATGAGGCGGCGAACAGCGCGCGTTTTCGCGCGGTGAATCTGGCGACTTTGTGCGCGGTATGCGCGCTGGGGTGGCTTTTCTCGCGTCCGGTTGCCATCGCCGTTTTGTCAAGCGCGGCCCGCTTCCTGCTGGATCATGTGCTCGCCCCCATTGCGAGCGTGCTTCTTTTCATCATTGAATATCTATTGATCGCGCTCAATCGCCTGCTCATGCCCTTTTTCCCCAATACGGTCCCCATGGAGGAAATGCCGCAGTTCGAGGCGGCGAGCAGTATGGAGGAACTGTTCGCGCCGCAGGCAATGGAGCAATCGGCAGTCAATCCCATTGCCAGAATCATATTAATCGGCATAGGCATTGCCTTGTTGGCGGTGGTCGGATGGTTTATACTGCGCGCGCTTTCCCACCAAATGGCGCGCGGAGCGGATCGTGGACAAAACGATGTGCGCGAAGCGCTCAAGGAAGAAGAAATCGCTCATCCGCGTCGACCGAGCAAAAATCGCGGAAACAGCGCTGAAGGTGTGCGCTATTGGTATTGGAAAAGCTTGGACTATATGAAGCGAAGGAACGGCACGGTGACCCCTTACATGAACACGCATCAGATCGAAACCACAAATTCAGAGCGGTTTGATGGCGATGCGTTGCATATTCTGCGGGAAATCTATCTTCCCGTGCGCTATAACGCACAAAATGTAGATAGAGAAGCGGAAAAACGCATGAAAGAAGCCTATGAGCGCATGAAACGTGCGGGGGTTGCACAATCAGAAGCCAATGGAGGAAAAGATTGAACGAATCGACTTTACCCATTTATTTTGCCCCGCTGGAGGGAGTGACGGACGGCATATTTCGCCGGACTCATTTTGAATTCTTCGGGGGCGTTTCCAAGTACTATATTCCCTTTATCAGTCCTACGCAGCATTTGGCGTTTACTTCGCGCGAGCAGCGCTCCGTGTCGCCCGCAGAGAACGCGGGACTGCCGGTTGTTCCGCAGGTGCTCGCGGGCAGAGCATCGCATTTTGCGGGTACGGCGAAGCTGTTGTTTGATCTGGGCTATTCGGAGGTCAATTTAAATTTGGGCTGCCCCTCCGGCACGGTCACGGCAAAACATAAGGGCTCTGGGCTGCTGCGCGACCTAAACGAGCTGCGCGCGTTTCTGGACGAGGTGTTTACTTCTATTTCAGGCGGAAGCGTATCCGTTAAAACGCGAATTGGGTTTGAGAGTGCGGATGAATGGGATGCAATCTGGGCGGTATTGCGGGATTATCCCTTCATGGAATGCATCGTGCATCCGCGCACGCGCAGCCAATTTTACAAAGGAAGTCCGTGTACGGACGCGTTTGCAAGAACCGCTGAGGCGCGTTTTCCCTGCGCGTATAACGGAGATCTCAATACGCTATCCGATTGTCGCGCGATCGCGAAGCGCTTTCCGCATACCGGCGCGCTCATGTTGGGTCGAGGGTTGGTCGCCAATCCTGCGCTGGCACGGCAATGGCAGGGCGGAAAAGGGCTTTCCAAGCTTGAACTCAAGGCGTTTTGCGATGCGCTGCTTGCGCGCTATGAGGCGCAGTGGCCGCATAAGGCTGTGCTTGGGCATATGCAGGAAACCATGCGCTATATTCTGTGCTGTTTTGACGAGCCCAAACGCGAACAGCGCGCATTGCGCAAGGTGCGTACCGTGGAGGAATACCAAGGGGTCATCGATCGGTTGTTTGCGGAATGTGAACTGCGCGCGGAGCCGTGTTTCGCATTGGATCGCATGAGCTTATAAGCTTCAGGCAAAAACCCGCAAGGGGCTTACGTGAAGTTTGTGTTGAAAGCAGTTCACCTCGTTGACAAAGCAATAGGAAACACTTATAATATGCTAGAAATGATTGAAAGGAGGTGCCGGACATGACGAAGCGTCGCATTCATGTTTTGTTCAATGCAGTACTGCTGCATGAGGTTTGTTGTGTCCGCGCCGCGTTTGGGTAAACCATAACGCTAGATTCATTTGTTGTGCTGCGGACGCGATATAATCGTCCGCTTTTTTTGTGTGTTTAGGAGGGTTTTATGCAGTCTAAACCGACGTCCAAAGGGCTACTCAGGCGCTTTTCCGCGCTTATGCAGGGTAGCCGTTCCAAGTATCTGGGCAGTATGTTTGCGGTGCTTGTGGCGGTATTGGTTTCGTTCGTTACGCCGCTTTTGTTTGCCGGAACCGTAGACGCGGTATCCAATGTGCTCAGCGGCACGCCGTCCGTATCGGTCAACCTGCCGCAGCCGTTTCGCGCCTTTTATGATGCGCGCGGAGGCGAAGCGTATCTCGCCGCCCATATTGTAAGCGTGGCGGGTATATTGATTCTCATCAATCTGATCGGCGGGCTCTTCCAATACTTGCGCGGAAAGTGGTCCGCGGAGGCGAGCGAGATGATCGCCGAGCGTATGCGCAACCGCCTGTACGCCCACCTCTTGAGTATGGATTTCGCGTACCATGCCAAGGCGGAAACGGGCGATTTGATTCAGCGCTGTACGCTGGATGTGGAAACCGTACGCCGCTTTCTGGCGAGTCAGGTGAGCGAGGTATTCCGCACTGTAGTGATGATCGTCATGGCGCTTACGCTCATGTCGCGCATCCATGTGGGACTTACGCTCATATCGCTCATACTCATTCCTCCGCTCTTCGGTTTGGCGCTTTGGTTCTTTCACTGGGTGCAGAAGCTGTTTGCGGAGGCGGACGAAGCGGACGGTAAACTGAGCGCCATGCTGCAGGAGAGCCTGACCGGCGTGCGCGTAGTGCGCGCCTTTGCCCGCCAACAGTACGAGAGCGAGCGCTTCGGGCAGCGCATTGACGATGTGCACGATAAGTCCGTGCGCGTAAGTAAGGTCATGGCGGTATACTGGTCCTGTTCGGATATGCTCAGTATGCTGCAAACGGGGCTTACGCTGATTTTTGGCATTCGCTTTGCGCTACGGGGGGAGATTTCCACAGGCGATGTGCTGGTATTTGTCAGCTATATTTCCATGCTGATTTGGCCCATTCGCCAGCTGGGGCGCATATTGTCGGATTTCGGAAAGTGCAAGGTATCTTTGGGGCGTATATACGATATACTGGATGCGCCTTCGGAGACGGATACGCACGGCGCGTCGCCCGCCGATTTGTATCAGGATATCGAGTTCAGAAACGTGAGCTTTGGTTACGATGCGGAAAAGCCCGTATTGAAGAACGTATCCTTCCGCGTAAAGGCGGGTCAAACTGTGGCGATACTGGGAGCGACCGGCAGCGGCAAGAGCAGCATGATGCACCTATTGCAGCGCTTGTTTGAACCTACCGATGGTGAAATTCGTATTGGCGATCGACCGCTGTACACGATTGATAAAAAGTATCTTAGAACGCGCGTGGGATACGTTATGCAGGAACCGTTCCTGTATTCTCGCTCCATTCGCGATAATATCGCCATCACTCAGCCCAACGCGCTTATGGCGGATGTGGAGCGCATAGCGGATGTCACCGCCTCTTCTGAATTTATCGGCGAGTTCGAAAAGGGATACGATACAATGGTGGGTGAGCGCGGAGTCACGCTCTCCGGCGGGCAGAAGCAGCGCGTCGCCATAGCCAGAACCCTGCTGCGCCAAAACGACATATTGATATTGGACGATTCGCTTTCCGCGGTGGATACCGAGACGGATCGCGCCATTCGCATGGCGCTTGTTAAGGAGCGCGAGCACGGCGGCAGAACGCCCACTACGTTTATCATTTCACACAGAATTACTACATTGGCGGATGCGGATTTAATCCTCGTGCTGGAGGATGGCGGTATCCGCCAGATGGGCACGCACAGTCAGCTGATCCATACGCCCGGACTTTACAGCAGGGTGTATCGCATACAAACAGCGCTGGAGGATGAGCTGCAGCGCGAGACCGCATAAATAAGGAGGCGCGATATGCAGCAGCAACAGGAAGTGGATTTTACCCAAAAACTGGATGCGGGGCTTTGGAGGCGCTTAATCGGTTACATGAAGCCCTACCACAAGCATTTGTTCGCCATAATGGGTACCATGGCGGTCAGCGCCGTGTGCGACACGCTGTTTCCGCTCATGACCCGCGAAGCCATCGACCGCTTCATGTTGGATGGCGCGGGCGCGGGCGTAGGGCTTTTCGCCCTTCGGTATTTGCTGATCGTTCTTACGCAGTCGTTGTGTATTTTTGCGTTTTGCCACCTGTGCGGACGCGCGGAATGCGGTATTAACCGCCATATTCGCGCGCTGTGCTTCCGACGATTGCAGGAACTGTCCTTCTCGTATTATGATACTATGCCCGTAGGGTTCATCATTTCCAGCATTACGTCGGATACCGCTCGTTTGGGTGAAACGGTGGCATGGGGATTGGTCGACTTGTTCTGGTCGGGCTGTTATATCATCATCACCGCGGCGACCATGCTCATGCTCCACGTGCAAATGGCGCTGCTGGTATTGGCGGTAATGCCGGTGATCGCGGTGGTGGCGGTGTGGTTCCAAATGCGTATTTTGGCGGGCTATCGAATTGTGCGCAAGACCAATTCGCAAATTACCGGCGCGTATAACGAGGGCATTATGGGCGCTAAGACCACCAAGACGCTCGTACGCGAGGAAGCCAACTGCCGTGAATTTGCCGAACTGGCGGGAACTATGCGGTTTGCGAGCATTCGCGCCGCCGTATTGAGCGCGCTGTTTTTGCCCATAGTAACCTCTTTGGGGGCGATCGCCACCGCGCTGGTATTGTGGAAGGGCGGTTCCGAGGTATACGCCATGACCGGCTCCGTTACCATCGGCACGCTTGCGGCGTTCATTTCCAATGCCACGGGCATATTTGAACCGATCAGCAATATTGCGCGCATATTTGCCGATTTGCAGGCGACTCAGGCGGCGGCGGAGCGCGTGGTCAGCACATTGGAAACCGAACCTGAAATTTGGGATACGCCCGAGGTCGTAGAGCAATTTGGTGATAGTTTTCAGCCGAAAAAGGAGAACTGGCCCGAGATTAAGGGCGATGTGACGTTCAGCCATGTGTCCTTCCACTACAATACCTCCGAAGAGGTGCTGCACGATTTTTCCCTTGAGGTTAAGGCAGGACAAACCGTCGCCTTGGTCGGTGAGACCGGCAGCGGAAAATCGACGATCGTGAACCTGATCTGCCGTTTCTATGAACCCACAGCGGGGGAAATACGCATTGACGGCGTAGATACCCGCAAGCGCAGTATGCTTTGGCTGCAATCGCACTTGGGCTATGTGCTGCAGCAACCGCACCTGTTCTCCGGTACCGTGCGAGAAAACATTCGTTTCGGTCGGCTGGACGCTACCGATGAGGAGATCGAGCGCGCCGCGAAGATGGTGGATGCGGACGGCTTTATTCGGACGCTGGAGCATGGCTACGATACGCAGGTGGGCGAGGGCGGCAATCGCCTTTCCACCGGACAGAAGCAGCTTATATCCTTCGCGCGCGCCATTATTGCCGATCCGGCGATATTTATACTGGATGAAGCGACCAGTTCGGTCGATACTGAAACCGAGCAGAAGCTTCAAACCGCCATTGCCACGGCGCTTCGGGGGCGCACAAGCTTCATTATTGCCCACCGACTGTCGACCATTCGCAACGCGGATATGATTTTGGTGATTCGCGATGGTAAAATTGTAGAGCAAGGCAGCCACAAGTCGTTGCTCAAGCAGCGTGGCTATTATTACCGACTGTATGTGAATCAGTTCCGCGAAGAAGGCGAAAGAGCGACCTTTGAACAGGCGGCGAACGCGTAAAACCTTTCCGCGACGGCTTGAAATCTTCGGATTTTGAGCCGTCACTTCATACATTGCAATCGTTCTCGCTTTGTGCTACAATAAGTCATTGGAATGGATAAGGACGGAGACAGCTATGAGTTCGTACGGCGCGTTTGCACAGGTATACGACCGCCTGATGGTGGGATTCGATTATCCCAACTGGGCGGATTACTACTTGAAGCTCATTGGGCGCATGGGTTGTGAGCCCGTGCGGTTGTGCGACTGTGCCTGCGGTACGGGGTCTCTCACCTTGGAATTTGCCAATATGGGTCTCAAAGTTACCGGTGTGGACATTTCCGAATCCATGCTTTCCGAGGCGCAGAAGAAGGCGCGTCAACGCGGACTCTCGGTGCCATTTGTGCGGCAGGATATATGCAAGCTCGAGCTTCCCCGCCCTGTGGACGCCATTGTATGCGGATGCGACGGCGTGAATTACCTGCTCACCGAAGAACGATTGCGCGCTTTTTTTCGCCGCGCGCATGAATCGCTTCGCGCAGGCGGAGTACTCGCATTTGACGTATCCACCCGCTATAAGCTGGAGCAAATTCTGGGCAACGGTTTTTTTGGCGAGGATGGAGACGAAGTATCCTATCTTTGGTTCAATGAATGGAACGCCGAGCGCGCCAGCGTACAAATGGATTTGACCTTTTTTGCCCGTGAGGCGGATGGGCGCTATCGGCGCTTTACAGAAACGCACGTGCAGCGGGCGCATTTGTTCGAAGCGTTGAACGCGGCGTTGATCGCCTGCGGCTTTACGGATGCGGTATGTTTTGGTGATCGGACGTTTGAAGCGCCCTCCGCCACCGAGCAGCGTATGCACGTGGCGGCGGTTCGTATATAAGGAGATCGATTATGAATTCAGATGGACTTTACCATATTTCACTGATGAACGGGCAAGCGCGCGCCATTTTGATCGAGAGTACTTGTTTGGTTGAGCGCGCAAAGCAAATTCATGGGCTATCTAAAATCGCTACTGCCGCGCTCGGGCGCACCATGACCGCCGCGGTCATGATGGGCAGTATGCTGAAGGGCGATACCGAGAGCGTCACCACTCAAATCAAAGGCGGCGGACCGATCGGTACCGTGCTCGCAGTGGCGCATGGAGATTGCACGGTGAAGGGCTATGTAGATCATCCGGAAATCGACTTACCCAGAACCGGTCCCAAACTGCCGGTTGGCGCCGCGGTGGGCAGAGAAGGCAAGCTGACGGTTATAAAAGATATGCACCTGCGCGAACCCTATGTAGGGCAGACCAATTTGGTTTCGGGGGAGATCGCGGAGGATTTCGCCATGTACTTTACCGCTTCGGAGCAGACGCCTTCGCTGGTGTCGCTGGGCGTGCTGGTATCGGATGAGCGCGTCGAGGCGGCGGGCGGATTGATTGTGCAAATTATGCCCGGTGCGAGCGAGGCGGCGATCGCCTCCATCGAATCGAGCGCGCCCATGTTTATGGATATTTCCGGTACCATGAAAGAATATCATCTGCGCGGCGCGGTAGATCAGCTGCTCATGCATTTGGAACCGGAGATATTGGAAACCCGCCAGCCGGTCTACCAGTGCGATTGCTCGCGCGATCGTTTAGAGCGCGTGCTGATTACGCTGGGGGCGGAGGAACTGAACGACATGATTGCCGAACAGCACGGGGCGCAGGTGGACTGCCATTTTTGCAAAAAGCGCTATATCTTTACGGAGAATGAATTGAGAACGCTGCTGCAGGCGGCGCAGCTTCGGGAGGGCTGATGAGCTACGATCATAAGCTGGTAACCATAGGGCGAAGCGGCGCGTACCTGTATCATCGTGCGCTGCTTTCCCGCCAGAATCGGCGTATGACGGACGCGCTCGAACTACTGCGCGCCGCGGTGGAGCGCTCGCCGGAAAATGTGGAATATCGCCTTGATCTGGCGGGGTTGTACTCCGAAATGGGTTGCTTTCGCCAGTCCAACCGCTTGCTGCTGGACATGATGGCGCAGGGAGAGGCGGTGGACGAGTGCTGCTACGGCTTGGCGGTGAATCGGTTGGGCGAGCACGATTTAACCTCCGCGCGGCGTTTCTTATCTGCCTATCAGCGGAATGCGCCTGAGGATGTGGAGGCGGAGCAGCTTTCCGATTATATTCGTTGGATTGAGCAGGTGCAAACGGATCTATCGCAGGAGAATCGCCGTGCGCGCCATCTGGCGGGCATGGGTTGCGATGCGTTGAACGCCGGTCAGGCAAAGCGCGCGGAGGGACTGCTGCGCAGAAGCCTTGAATTGGATCCCGCGAACAGGGGCGCGCGCGGCGTATACGCGGCGGCGCTCATGCTGCTGGGCAGGCGCGACGAGGCGTTGGAGCAGACGCATAGGGCGACTGAGGGCGAGGATGTAACCCCCAAGGCGTTGGCAATGGGCGCGCAGGTGTGCATGGCGTTGGATCGAATCGAAGCCGCAAAATCCATGCTCCATCAGGCGGCGCAAATGGATATGGACGAGGAAGATTTCTTTATGCTCATATCCATTATGGCGCGTTACGAAATGCATCGCGAAATCGAGTGGGCTGTGGAGGATGTGCTGCGCTACAATCCGTACGATCGCCGTATGCTGCATATGCGCGCAACGGCGCTATTGCATCTGGGCAAGCCCTTGGAGCTGGCGCGCCGCTGCTGGCAGCGGGTACTGCGCATGGATCCGGAGGACCCCATTGCCAAATATTACGACGATTGCTGTGCGCAAGGTACGTTGGATTTTGGGCGGATTCCCTATACGTACGAGCTTCCTGAAACGGAAATACAGCGCAGGGCGGAGCGGCTCCGGCAGCTCATGGGCGGTGAACAGACGGGCGATGGAGGAGCCGAGCTTCGCGAACTGCTGCTGTGGGCTTCGAAATCCCAGAGCAGTATGCTGCGAGGGTTTGCCTACCACGCCATGGCGCTTTCGGATTCGGATGAGTTCCGCAGCATTCTGCGCGAGCGGCTGTACGCGCCGCAGAGCGATATGTCCGATCGCATGAGCATACTCACCGGCAATGCGCTCGCGGGCGGGCGTATTCAGGCGGTGGAGCTGCAAGGCGTGACTGCCGAGGAATTGCTTATGCGCGATCAGGATGTCAATCTTGAGCGTTTTCCGGTCGGAGAGCGTCAGATGCTTCGTTATACCGCGCAGGTATTGGATGATGAATACGGCGTGCAGGCGATGCCGTCCCTCGCCATGACATGGATGGCGTATCGCACGGCAGTGGACCGTACCCGTGATCCGCTGCATTGCACAGAGCCGTTTTGCGCCGCGCTCGCGTATTTGCATTTGCGCCGAATCGAGGCGGATGTGTCCATTCCCGATGTTTGTCGGGTATTTGGCGCGACATCGCGGCAGGTGCACTATTACGCCAACCGAGTGGTGCATTCCATAGAACATATGGGGGAAAGAACCAATGAAGATATATGATTTTGAGGAGAAATTTTTCGATTACTGCCGCACTTGGATGGCGCTGCACCCGGGCTTGACCGACCAGCAAATTGAGGATAGCTACAACGAAATGATGCTCAGTTGGCTTAACGCGCCCGCCAAGTGGCTGGACGGTGTCTGTCCGGGAGAATACTTCACCCGCTATACCGATCCGAAGGATTTAATGAAGCTGCTGGAGGAATACGATAAGCGCGATATCGGTTTGCCGGAGCCGTTGTACAGTCGCATTGTGGCGCTGGGCGAGAGCTGCGCTCCCGCGCTCACAAAGCTCGCCGAGCGAGAGAGCGCCAGCGAATCGCTGCGCTCCACCGCGATCGCCTTGCTGCGCGATATCGGTTCGGATGCGCCGCTTCCGCTGTATGTTGAGCTGGTTTCCAAGGCGAAGGAAGAAAACGAGCTGAGCGAGCTCGCTTCGGAGGTGTTGTGCGCCATGGGCGGCAATATGGTGGGCGAGCTGCTGGAGCGTTATCCGAACGCGCCGGAGTATGCGCAGCTCCTCATATTGGATATCTGCTGCAATTTCCCGGGTACCGAAGGGCTGCTGCCCCTGCTGGAGGCGCGTTTCCGCGCCGATCCCAGACAGCGCGCGTTCTGCGCTTCGCTCATGGAGAAGATTGGCGATGCCGCCGCCCTGCCGTTTTTGGAGGACGCGATTGCGTGGACGGACATTACCTATCTGGATTATATCGAAATACGCAATACCATAGAGAGCTTGGGCGGCGATCCCGGTGAGGAACGCACCTTTTACGGGGACGAGGATTACGAGGCAATGCGCCTAATGTAGCGCTTGAACAAAAGAGTGGGGGATTTGGATGTATTGCTCACAGTGCGGTAAAATCATTCGA
>JAFUAR010000048.1 GCA_017460585.1 Clostridia bacterium | reverse complement strand
TGCCCAGCGTTTCAATGAACAGCGCCTTGGTGTTGGGCTGAATCGCGGCTTCAAAGGAACCTTCTACATCGGGGTCTACGAAGGTGGTGGTAATGCCGTTGGTGAGCGGCAGGGTATGCGCCAGCAGGTTATAGGTGCCGCCATAGATGGTCTTAGAGGCGACGATGTGTTCGCCGGTCTTCGCCAGCGCTTGGAAGGTGTAGCTAATGGCGGCGGCGCCGGAAGCGACCGCCAGTCCCGCGGAGCCGTTTTCAAGCGCCGCAATGCGCGCCTCAAATACGCCCTGAGTAGGATTGGTCAGGCGACCGTAGATATTGCCAGCGTCTCTCAAGCTGAAGCGATCCGCCGCGTGCTGCGAATTGTGGAATACATAGGAGGTAGAAGCATAAATAGGAACTGCGCGCGCGTCGGTTACCGGATCTGCGGTCTCCTGACCGATGTGAAGCTGTTTGGTTTCAAAGGACCAGTTTTCAGAAGAACGAATATCAGACATGGATTTTTCCTCCTTGAATTTGCTGAATTATAAAATAGAATTGGGGAGTCGCAAGCTCGTTCGCATTCGATTTCGGCTCAGCATCTGCGCCGTAAGCGCCTTGCGTTTCATGGCTGCATCCCCTTTCATTTTTCTGGTATTCATCATAAAGCAAACCCTCCGATTTGTCCAATATTGGAAAACGATGTTGAGCTATAGGTGAAGCCTATAATTGAAGCGGCGCTATATGACAAAATGCATCGCCCCGCCGATGGTTCGGCGAGGCGATGCATCTCCATTTCATTCAGAAGGTGTGGAATCAAGCGTTTTCCTGCAGCTTGCTCAACGCGAGGCGAAGCGCCTCGTTGCCTTGGTTGAAGAAGCGCACCGCTTTCATAATATCATCGTGCGCTGCGTTTTGACCGGCGTGCTGTACCTCATGCGCCAGATCCTCCAGTTCATGGGTATGCGCGGCGTTGTGTTCGGTCATATACTTCATGAGCGCTACCAGCTCGTCGATGGGCTTGCCTTCGCCGTGGGCATGGCTATGATGATCGTGCGCGTGCTCGTGGGGATGGGAGTGGGTCGTGCCATCCGCATGCGTATGCTCATGGTCATGGGTGTGCGTATGCTCATGATTATGGTCGTGGTCGTGATGATCGTGGATATGGTCGTGTTCCTCGTGCATATGTCATTCCTCCAATTCGGTAATTGATGCTATTCCAATAGATTTAAGACGAAAGTATTCTCTCGCGCTATTTATTGTAGCGAATAAAGGTGAAATCCACAAGCCCCATGGGGGGATATTTCATATTATATAGAGCGCCGAAGGTTCATAAAAGCAATACGATGAAGTGAGGAGTTATCGTTTTTCAAAAGATTTAATATTGGCTATAGTATTTTTCATTTGTCTTCGCAAAAGGCTTGACAATTTGGCGATTGCAATGGTATTATATCTATAATTGTTAAGCGAAAATAAATAACGCAATCCATGGCGGAGGTGGTTTGGTTGTCCATGCGTCAGGCAATGAAACCAGCGCATATCGCCCGCTCCCTCGGGAAAAAGCGCGCGGGCGGCGTGCTGATATTACTCGTGTTTATGCTGTTCTTTTACGGACCGCTTTTGTATATGCTGCCGCTGGCGTTCGCCAATAAGTACGAATACCCGGCGATTGCGCCCACGCAGTATGGTTTCCAATGGTGGAAATACGTGCTGGATCAACCGAACGTGGTGGAGGCGATTGTCAATTCCTTCCTGTTCGCGTTTGCTTCTACAATACTGGCGCTCATTATATGCATTCCGGCGGCGTATGTGCTGGCGCGCTTTAAGTTCAAGGGGCGTAAGTTCATTATGCTGCTGTTCCTGATCGGCAACGCGTTTCCTAAGATCGGTATGTATACCTCCATTGGTATCATCTACTACCGCATCGGTCTTATGGGCACCTTTTTGGGCGTGCTGCTGATTCATATGCTGGGCACTATGATGCAGATGATCTGGCTGCCCGCGGGCGCGTTTAGAAGCGTGCCGAGGCATCAAGAGGAGGCGGCGCGCGACGCGGGCGCGGGTCCCATACGCACGTTCTTCCACGTGACGCTGCCCATCGCATGGCCGGGCATCGCGGTCGCCGCGATGTACGCCTTTATCGGGTCGCTGGGTGAGAGCGTGGGTACGCTGATGGTCGGTCTGCCCAAGTATCGCACCATGATGACGGAGATGTACGGCGTGATTCTCGACTTCCCCGCCACGGCGGGCGCGGTGTTCGCGCTGATTATCGTAATTCCCAATATCGTGCTGTTGATGCTCATGCGCAACTACATCGGCGGCGGCGCGCTGGCGAAGGGCTTCAAGATGAGCTGATGACAGAACGCATATTTCGGATGGACGCAGGGTTTCCATTTCCCAAAGGAGGTCGTTTCCTTGGCGAACGCAAAGCTTGAAATTATCGATATGACCAAGCTGTATAACAACGGCGACGGTGTAAAGAATATCAACATTACCGTGGAGAAGGGCGAGCTGCTCACGTTGCTTGGACCTTCCGGCTGCGGCAAGACGACCATATTGCGCGCGATAGGCGGGTTTAACGACATACAGGGCGGCGATATTCGCATTGATGGCAATTCCATCATAGCCCTGCCGCCCGAAAAGCGCCCTACCGCCATGGTGTTTCAGAGTTACAATCTCTGGCCGCACATGACGGTATACGACAATATGGAATTTGGTTTGAAGCTGCGCAAGGTGCCCAAAGCGGAGCGCAAGGCGCGCATTTCCGAAATGCTGGAAATGGTGAAGATGCCGGGCGTGGAAAAGAAATACCCGGGTCAGATGTCCGGCGGACAGCAGCAGCGCATTGCCATTGCCCGCAGCTTGCTGCTGCGCCCTGAGGTGCTCCTGCTGGATGAGCCATTCTCCGCGTTGGATGCGAAGATTCGCCAGCAGATGCGCGAAGAGCTGCGCAAGATTCAGACTGACCTGAACATTACGGTCGTATTCGTAACCCATGATCAGGAGGAAGCGATGGCGCTTTCCGACCGCGTGATCGTAATGAATAAGGGGTCCATCGAGCAGTGCGGTTCTCCCGCAGAAATTTACGATCGCCCCGTGAGCCGCTACGTGGCGGACTTCATCGGCGAGATGAACTTCCTGCAGATCAAGGGAAAAACGCTCGCCGTTCGCCCCGAATATGTGAAGGTCGCCCCCGGCAAGGGCGGCGATTTGGACGGCTATGTGCGCACGGTCATGATGCTGGGACATTACGTGGAAATGACCATGGATACCGATTACGGCATTGTGAAGACGTTTATCTCCGAAGACGAATCCCGCGCCTACCACAAGGGCGATCCCGTGGCGATGACGTTCAGCAAGCAGTTCGAATATTAATTCTCGTTCCTTTGGCCCAGTGGGCTGAATATAAACCAAGGAGGAAATACCCATGAAGAAAACCCTGTCGATGGCGCTGGCGCTGTTGCTGGCGCTGTGCTGCATCGGTTTCGCGTCTGCGGAAGAAAAGCAGACCGTGACCGTATGGACCAGCGGCTCCCAGAATGTGCAGGACCTGTTTACCGCGCTGGCGGACGCCTATAACGCCCAGCCCGACGCGAAGTACACCGCGACGATTCAGTTCATTCTTTCCGGTACCGGCGACGAGAGCCTGAGCTCCCGCATTGCCGCCGCTTATCAGACCGGTCAGACCAACACCGATTTCGACCTGCTGGCGGACAACACCTCCTCCTTCCAGACCTATGTGGATGAGGCGGGCAGCGAAGATCTGTTCATCGCTTATGATCCCGAGAAGATCCCCGGTCTGGATAACGTGACCGTCACCCCCGTAATCATGCCCGACAAGCTGGTGCCCTATCGCTGCACCACCGTTGTATTCGCGTATGATTCCGAGCGCATTCCCGCCGATGAGCTGCCCCACACTTGGGACGAGCTGACGGACTGGATCGCGGCGCATCCGGGTCGCTTCGCTTACAACGAGCCCGATACCGGCGGAGCGGGCAGCTCCTTCGTGCTTTCCGCCATCTATCGCTTCATCGAAGATGAGAGCGCGAAGACCTCCAACGATCCCAAGTGGGTGGATGAGAGCGCGGCTGGCTTCGAGTGGCTGGTCAATCTGCATCCCAATCTGTACGCCACGGGCGGCAAGGTGCTCTATCCCAACAAGAATCAGGGCACGCTGGATCTGCTCATCAATAAGGAAGTCGATATCATTCCCGCTTGGGCCGACCAGATTCTGACCAACGTGGCCAACGGCACCCTGCCGGAGACCACCAGTATGTATCAGCTGGACGACGCTCCCCTCACCGGCAGCGACGTATCCTTCGGCATTCCCTCCATCGGCTCCAATCCCGACGGCGCGCAGGATTTCATCTCCTTCGTGATCAGCCCCGAGGGACAGAAGATCTGCCTGGAGAACATGAAGGCGATCCCCGTAATCAGCAGCGATCTGATCGAGTCTGACGAGAAGGATCTGGTTTCCCAGCTGGGCAACTACAACTTCATCTCCATCGGTACCCTGTGGGCGGATTACCTCTATCCCATCTGGATGGAAGAGATTCTGCCGCTGTAAGCCTTGCGAATACAACAGGGGGAACCGAATGTTCCCCCTGAATATTCTCCAATGGACAATTTGAGTTCTCGCGTTCAGTAAAGAGGTGCAATATGGTCAACCAGAAAAGTCGTTGGAAGACAACGCTCGTCATCGTGGGTATGCTTGCGCCGGCGCTCATTGTGGCGCTAGGCATCGTGATTTATCCCATTATCAATACGGTGATCAAGAGCTTTCAGGACGAGGCGACCGGTGCGTTCACGTTGGCGAATTATACCTATTTGTTCACCAACAAGCTGTCCCGCGCGCACATCTGGTATACCATTTGGGTCACCTTCCTGACTATGATTCTCGCCATCGTCATCAGCTATCTGTTGGCGCTGTACCTGCGTTTTTCAGAAAGCAAGGCGGCGAAGGTCATTTCATCGCTCTATCTGCTGCCCAGATTCATTCCCGTACTGGTAGCGGTGTACGCGCTCAAAATGATTATAGGCGATTCGGGGCTCATCAACCGCTTGTCGCTGCTGCTGCCCGAAGGCAGTCCGCTCTATGATTTTAAGCCCGGACTTTTGTACAATGCCAAGGGTATCATCATTGCGAATCTGTGGTTTAACATACCGTTTGCCACTATGATTATTTCCGCCGCGCTGTCGGGCATCTCTTCATCCATTGTAGAGAGCGCGCGCGATGTGGGCGCAGGCAAGCTGCGCATATTCTTCAAAATGATTCTGCCGTTGTCCATTTCGGATGTAATGATCGCCGCTACGTTCGTGTTCATGAGCAACGTGTCCTCGTTCACTACGCCGTATTTGATTGGCGCGAACCATCCCATGATGCTGGGCGTATACCTGCGCAAGCAGTTCTCCAGCCGCAATTACGAGCTGGCGGCTGCGGTGAGCGTGCTGATTTTCCTGTTCAGCTCCATTTCCGCAATCGTGTACATTTACACCAACCTAAAAGAGAAAGAATGGGAAAAGGATTAATTTTGGGGCGATCATCATTACAGTTCACTGGGGAGGAAGCGGTCGGCTTCCTCCCCAGTGGCATATACGGAGGAAAGCAATGACCGGATATATTCAGGAAATGCGCGCCTTGGTGGGGCATAGAACGCTGATTCAGTGCGCGGCGAGCATACTCTGCATCGATCGTGAGGGTCGTTTGCTGCTGGGAAAGCGGGCGGATAACCACCTGTGGGGTTATTCCGGCGGCTCTGTGGAAATTGACGAAAAGGTTGAGGACTGCGCAAGGCGCGAGCTATACGAGGAGATGGGGTTGATCGCGGAAGAAATCGAATTCTTCTGCGTGAATTCCGGCGCGGAGGCGCACTACGTCTATCCCAATGGAGATGAGGTTTCCAATGTGGAAATCGTTTATATTTGCAGGAAATATCGCGGAACGCCCGCCTGCAGCGACGGAGAGATGGAGGCGCTGCGCTTTTTTGGACCAGACGAAGTCGATCTGGAAGAAATTATGCCGCCCATCCGAAATGTGGTGGAGCGATATATTCGATCGCTTGAAGCTTGCCCCGCGCAGTCCTCCAACTAGGTCGTATCTTGAAAGAAGGCTATGTACTGGGTATTCCATTTTTCCTCGTTTTTGCCCCATGGCAAGGAAAGCGCACATTGCGTGAATATTCGCTTCGGGCGGATTTGGGCGAAATTCATTCTACTGGGAGGGCGGTTTTGGTCGCCCTCTTTCTTTGTTTTTGGCGCGCTCTGAGCTGAAATAACCTAACCTTAGCCCTCGCGCCCTACTGATGATTTCATCTATATGGTAAAATAGAATTGATTTCCTTTATTCTCTTTGCGATGAACGAAATAAGGGGGTTGGGGTATGCAGGGAAACGCCATTGAGCTGCGCGGCATTACCAAGCGCTTTGGCAAGGTCGTCGCCAATGATCGCGTCGATCTCACCATTCGTTATGGTGAAATTCTCGCCATATTGGGTGAGAATGGCAGCGGCAAGACCACGCTGATGAATATGATCTCCGGCATCTACTTTCCGGATGAGGGCGAGATACTGGTAGATGGCGAGCCGGTCAGTATTCGTTCCCCGAGGGATGCGTTCCCTTTGGGAATCGGTATGATTCACCAGCACTTCAAGCTGGTGGACGTATTGACGGCGGCGGAAAACATCGTGTTGGGGCTGCCGGGCAGCACGCGGCTGGATATCGCTAAGGTTGCCACGAAGGTGCAGAAGCTCACCGAGAAATACGGCTTCGAGTTGGATCCCTTCAAGAAGATTTACGAAATGTCCGTTTCGGAAAAGCAGACGGTTGAAATCGTGAAAATGCTGTACCGAGGCGCGAAGATACTGATATTGGATGAGCCTACCGCCGTGCTTACGCCGCAGGAGACGGTTAAGCTGTTCTCGGTGCTGCGCAATATGCGCGCCGCCGGAAACGCCATCGTTATCATTACCCATAAGCTCAACGAGGTATTGGAGCTCTCCGATCGGGTGAGCGTGCTGCGGCGCGGGCGCTATATTGGTACCGTGGATACTGCGGGCGCGTCTATCGCCAGCTTAACGGAGATGATGGTGGGCAAGCGCGTGGAGTTGAATATCGATCGAGAGCTGCCGGTCAATCCCGTGCGCAGGCTTTCGGTGAACGACATTTCCTGCGTGAACGCGGATGGTATTATTACGCTGAACCACGTGAGCTTTGACGCCGAGGGCGGCGAGATATTGGGCATCGCGGGCGTTGCCGGCAGCGGACAGCGCGACCTGCTGGAAGCCATCGCCGGTTTACAGCCGGTGGAATCCGGAGAGATTGATTTCTTTCCGCCTCAAGGGGATAAACAGGATTTGACCAAGCTCTCCGCCGTGGAGATTTCCAAGCTCGGCGTTAAGCTTTCGTTCGTGCCGGAGGACCGCCTAGGCATGGGTCTGGTGGGTCCCATGGACATGGTTGACAATATGATGATTCGCTCCTACCGCAAGGGCGGAATGTTCTGGGTGGATAAGCGCACCCCGAAGACGTTGGCGGAGCATATCATTTCCGAACTCGAAGTATCGACCCCGGGCGTATCCACGCCGGTGGGCAAGCTTTCCGGCGGCAACGTGCAGAAGGTGCTGGTGGGACGTGAAATCGCTTCCAGCCCCACGGTGCTGATGGTGGCGTATCCCGTGCGCGGGCTGGATATCAATTCCTCCTATACCATTTACCGCCTGCTCAACGAGCAGAAGAAGAAGGGCGTGGCGGTGCTGTGCGTGGGCGAGGATTTGGACGTGCTTCTGGCGCTGTGCGACCGCATATTGGTCATGTGCGGCGGGCGCGTGACCGGCATAGTCGATGCGCGTACGACCACGAAGGAGACCGTCGGTATGCTAATGATGCGTGACGGGAGGGATGAGGAACCATGATGGGCAAACTGCATGGGCTGAAGGAGCCCCTGTTCCACATTACCAAGCGAGAGGACTGTCCGCTGCCGCGCCGCGTACTCGTGCGTTTGGCGGCAATCGTGCTGGCGCTGTGCGTGTGCGCCATTGTGATTTACGCGTTGACAGGGCTAAACCCCCTCGAAGTATATCGCGGCATTGT
>JAFUAR010000047.1 GCA_017460585.1 Clostridia bacterium | reverse complement strand
GCGTATATCGTATTTAACGATTCAGGTGCTGCATTTTTGCAGCTTTTGATAGATAATCCGATTAAAATCTCCATGCAGGACTATGGGAATTTTGAAAAGGTCGGCGATCTTCCTGCATCGCTGCCTACGAATGATGAACGCATCACCACCGAACCGGGCGATATCATACTGTATCTGGGAAATTCCATCACTATCTACTACGATATCAATAGCTGGTCCTTTACCCGTTTGGGTAAAATCCGAAACGTCGATCGGGAAACGCTGCTCCATTATCTGGGAAACGGAAGCGTTGACGTAACGTTTGCGCTGCCCGAGCCCACCCCAACGCCGTAATCGCGCACACAATCAAAGCAAGGAGGTCACCGTATGAAAAAGCTGGGTTTTGGACTCATGAGAATGCCCCTAACGGATCCGAACAACGATGCCGCCGTCGATATCGAACAGGTCAAGCGCATGGTCGATCTGTTCATGCAGAAGGGCTTCACTTATTTTGACACCGCCATTATGTACAACGGCTTTGCCAGCCAGCGCGTGGCGAAGGAGTGCATTGTCGACCGATATCCCCGCGACAGCTTTACGCTGGCGACCAAACTGCACAACGCCTTTTTCAACTCCCGCGAGGAGATGGATAAGATATTCAACGATCAGCTGGAGCAAACCGGCGCCGGGTACTTCGACTACTATCTGCTGCACGGCATTGAGGCGGGAAGCTATCCCAAATACGAACAGTTCGATTGCTTTACATGGCTGCTCGAGAAAAAGGCGCAGGGATTGGTTCGACACGCGGGTTTTTCATTCCACGACACGCCGGAGCTGTTGGACGAAATACTGACACAGCATCCCGAAATGGAGTTTGTGCAAATTCAGCTCAACTATTTGGATTGGGAGAGCGAATGGGTCCATTCTCGCGGCGTATACGAGGTTGCCGAAAAGCATGGCAAGCCCGTGATCGTAATGGAACCCGTAAAGGGCGGAACGCTTGCGAAGGTGCCCGCCGAAGCGGAAGCGTTGCTTAAGGCGCAGGAGCCAAATCTCTCCATTCCTTCTTGGGCAATCCGGTTTGCCGCCTCGCAGAAGAACGTTATGGTGGTGCTCTCCGGTATGAGTTCGTTGGAGCAAATGTCGGATAATCTGAGCTATATGGAGCATTTCACTCCCATGACTTCCCAAGAACAGGCGCTCACCCAGCGCGTAGCGGAGCTGATCAACGCGCAGATCGCCGTGCCCTGCACCGGCTGTTCCTACTGTACCGATGGCTGTCCCATGCAGATTCCCATTCCCAAATACTTCTCGCTGTATAACGAGGATATGCGCGAAGATCTGGCTCAGAAGGGATGGACCGTCAACTTCACCAACTACGATCGCCTTACGGAACACTTCGGCAAGGCGCGCGATTGCATCGAGTGCGGGCAATGCGAGGGCGTATGCCCACAGCATCTCCCAATCATCTCGAAGCTCAAGGATGTCTCCGCGCATTTCGATCACTGAGCATTATTCCAAAACCATGCGAGCGTGTATACCCTCGCATGGTTTCTTTTACAATAAAAGCCCCGAAGGTAAATCCCTTCAGGGCTTTTATACTTTATGATTCTTTTAGATGAGCTCGAGGATGACCATCTCGGCGGAATCGCCGCGACGGGGACCCTTCTTGATCAGGCGAGTATATCCGCCGCCCTGACCCTTTTCCTCGGCGCGCTTCTTATACTTGGGCGCGATCTCGCGGAAGAGCTTCTCCACGACGGGATGCTTGATATCCTTTTTGCGCTGCTGGAAATCCGCCTTGTCCTCATCCTCATTCTGGGTGAGCGGGATATCATACAGATAGCGCATGACCTGACGGCGGGCAGCCAAACGCGCGGGACTATCGTTGGTAACGGTAATTTCGCCGGACTGCAGCTTCGCGTTCATGGTCTTTTTGGTTACTTCAACAGTATTGTCACACTGACGCATGGCAATGGTAATTAGATGCTCAGCCATGGACTGAACTTCCTTGCCGCGCGCGAGAGTGGTTTCGATTCTACCATACCAGATCAAATTTGTGACCTGATTACGCAGCAACGCCATTCTCTGGTCGGTCGGCCGACCCAGTTTGCGATTGGCCATTTCTGGTTCCTCCCTTGATAGTCAAGTTCATTCTTCGCTTGTCTTGAGTGACAGACCGAGGGCTACGAGCTTCTGCTCTACCTCTTCCAGCGACTTCTTGCCGAGGTTGCGCACCTTCATCATGTCTTCCTGATTGCGCTGCGTGAGCTCCGCGACGGTATTGATGCCCGCACGCTTCAAGCAATTGAAAGCGCGTACGGAAAGATCCAGCTCCTCGATGGTCATCTCCAGAACCTTCTCTTTACTGTCGTTTTCAGGCTCGTTATAATCCACGCGCACCACATTGACGGTCAGGTCAATGAAGAGGCGCATATTGTTGGTAATGATTTGCGCAGCGGAAGCCAGCGCTTCCTTCGGCAGAATGCTGCCATTCGTCCACACTTCAATCGTCAGCTTGTCATAGTCGGTTACCTGACCCACACGGGTATCCTCAACCGAATAGCTGACCTTGCGAACGGGGGTGAAAATGGAATCAATCGGAATCACGCCAATCGGCATACCGCCGACCTTGTTGCGCTCATTCGCCAGCTGCTTATTGCGCTCCGCGGTTACGTAGCCGCGTCCCTTTTCCAGCGTAATCTGCATTTGCAAATGTCCGCCCTCGGAAATGGTGGCAATGTGCAATTCCGGATTGACGATTTCCACTTCGTCGTCCGCCTTAATATCCCCCGCAGTCACTTCGCAGGGACCATACGCATCGATCGTGATCACTTTTGGCAGCTCGGTATAGAGTTTTGCCGACAGAAGTTTGACGTTCAGGATCAATTCGGCGACATCTTCCCGCACACCGGGAACCGTCGAAAACTCATGCTGCACGCCCTCGATTCGGACGCTCGTTGCCGCAACGCCTGGAAGCGAGTTGAGCAACACTCTGCGAAGCGAGTTGCCCAGCGTCTGACCGAAGCCACGCTCCAATGGGTTTACGACAAACTTTCCATACCGGCTGTTCTCGCCGATCTCAACACGTTCGATTTTGGGTTTTTCGATCTGATCGATCACTTGAGCGTATCCTCCTCTCCTATCGCGGCGCGTTCTTTGCGCGTCGTACAGCGAGCATATATGCCCGCGCATACGTAAAAACGTATAACGCGAAGAAGCATAACCTTATAGCATACGAAATGCGGCGATTAGCGGGAGTACAGCTCGACGATCAGATTCTCAGCAACCTCGTAATCGATATCCTCGCGCGTAGGCTGCGCGACGATCTTGCCCTCAAAGGTATCGGGCGCTCGCTCGATCCACTTCGGGGTGGCTTTCTTGCCGTACTCTTCCAGCAAAGTCTTGAACTTCACAGAGGACTGAGACTTCTGGCAAACCGCAATCACATCGCCCACCTTCACCTGAGCGGAGGGAATGTTGCAGCGCTTGCCGTTTACGGTGAAATGACCATGGTTAACCAGCTGACGCGCTTCGCGGCGAGTCGCAGCAAAGCCCATGCGGAAAACCACGTTGTCCAGACGCTGTTCCAGCAGCTGAAGCATAATCTCACCGGTGATGCCGCGCTTGCGCTCAGCGATCTTGTAATACTTCAGGAACTGCTTTTCCAATACGCCGTAAATGAACTTAACCTTCTGCTTCTCCGCCAACTGGCGTCCATACTCGGACTGCTTGCGGCGGGTCTGCGCCTTAGGATTGCGGGTGGTCTCCTTGGAGTAACCAAGCACTGCGGGAGACAAGCCCAGCGTTTTGCATCTCTTCAAAACGGGCTGTGTATTCTTAGCCATGTTCGGTCTCTCCTTTCATTATACTCTTCTACGCTTGGGCGGACGGCAGCCGTTATGCGGAATCGGCGTAACGTCCTTAATCATGTTCACCTCAAGACCAGCGGCCTGCAGGGAACGGATTGCTGCCTCGCGTCCGGAACCGGGACCCTTTACATAAACCTCTACGGTCTTCAGTCCATACTCCATCGCGGCTTTCGCTGCGGTTTCAGCGGCGGACTGAGCAGCAAAGGGCGTAGACTTCTTGCTGCCGCGGAAACCGAGTCCGCCGGCGGAAGCCCAGCTCAGAGCATTGCCATTCATATCGGTAATGGTCACAATGGTATTATTGAAAGAAGAGCGGATATGGGCGGCTCCGCGCTCCACGACCTTCTTTTCGCGGCGCTTGCGGACGACCCTCTTCAGCTTCGCCTTTGCCATAGCAAATTTTCCTCCCTATATTATGCTTTCTTCTTCTTACCAGCAGCCTGCTTCTTGGGTCCCTTGCGGGTACGCGCGTTCTGCTTGGTATTCTGTCCGCGGACGGGGAGGCCACGGCGGTGGCGCAGGCCGCGATAGCAGCCGATCTCCATCAAACGCTTGATGTTCATGGAAACTTCGCGGCGCAGGTCACCTTCCACCTTTACGTTGTGGTCGATGTAATCGCGCAGCTTACTGATATCATCTTCGGTCAAATCCTTGACGCGGGTATCCGGATTGACGCCGGTCGCCTCGATAATATCGTCGGCGATGTTGCGACCAATACCGTAAATATACGTCAGAGCAATTTCGACACGCTTCTCACGAGGCAGGTCAACACCAGCGATTCGTGCCATGGGATGAATGCACCTCCAACATGCTTTCGCTTCTTGTGTGTTTGGCGTTTTGGCGCACGCCAAAGGAATATATGAAAGAACATCCGAAAGCAACGCCTCTTCATTCGTTCGATCAGCATTCAACCGAATTTAGGGACATTGCCAGCCGCTCAGATATTCTGTTCAAGCTTATCAATTATAGCACAGTTTGGCAATCAGTGCCAACTTTTTTGTCACGCATTTCGTTAATTCATGCGCGTCATTTTGTTATTTTTACATGAATAAACATATTCTGAATCAAAACCCGCATTCCTGCTTTTCTTTTGCCTGATATGCTGCAATTGTGGTTCAGAATATGCTTTGTGGATATATGGTATCTATTTTGTCGATCAGCCCTGCTTCTGCTTATGCTTGGGATTCTCGCAGATAACCATCACACGGCCTTTGCGCTTGATGATCTTGCACTTCTCGCACATCGGCTTTACGGAAGGTCTCACTTTCATGATGGTGCCTCCTTACTTTTCCATATCGGTTCAGCTCTTGGAACGCCATGTGATGCGACCGCGGGTCAAATCATACGGCGAGAGCTCAATCTTTACCTTATCGCCGGGATAGATGCGAATGTAGTTCATGCGCATCTTGCCGGAAACGTGCGCCAATACCTTGTGCCCATTGGGCAGCTGAACTTCAAACATGGCGTTGGGATAGGATTCCGTTACAACGCCATCCACTTCAATGACATCAGACTTGGACAAGCTTTTCCTCCTCCTTTTTCAGCCATGAGCGAATTTCATGATCTTCAATCTTACCGTCGTTCTGAACGCGATTGCGTATATCCTCTACGATTGTGCCGGTGGGCTTCAGGTGCTTTCTACGCTTTTTCTTCAAGCGATCCATAGTGCGCAGCTTCCCGTTCGCCACATACACGAAATCATCGTCAATTTCCTGTATCACCACAAACAGCCTGCCTTGATCGCGTCCCGCCAGCGAACGAACCACACTTCCCGTTACGATCGGATATAACTTCATTGAATAGCCTCCGAAACGCGGGCGCCCGGGTAAGATAGTATCTCGGGTTCGCCATCGGTAATCAGTATCGTGTGTTCATAATGCGCGGCGAGCGAGTGATCTCGCGTAACCACCGTCCATCCATCGTCCAGCGTAGCTACCTTCCAAGTACCCAGTGTAATCATGGGTTCTATGGCAATGGTCATGCCGCTTTTCAACTGCACGCCTCTGCCCGGGAAGCCGTAATTGGGAACGTTTGGATCTTCGTGCATCTCCTGCCCTATGCCGTGTCCGCATAAGTCGCGAACCACGCCGCAATGGTGCTTTTCGGCATATGCCTGAATCGCGTGGGATATATCCCCCAGCCGATTGCCGCTGCGCGCCATATTCGCGCCCAGCCAGAAGCAGCGCTCCGTAATATCGATCAGACGCTGGGCTTCGGCGTTTCCGCCGCCGACAACCACCGAAAAAGCGCTGTCGGATTGCCAGCCGTTCAATATGCATCCGCAATCGATGCTGAGCAGCTGTCCTTTGCGAAGCGGGGTATCCGTAGAGAAACCATGAACGACCTGTTCGTCGATCGAAGCGCAAATCGAATAGGGAAAACCCGCGTAACCCTTGAACGATGGCTGCGCGCCTGCATCGCGAATGAGCTTTTCAGCCATTTGATCCAGCTGCAGCGTAGTACATCCGGGAACCGCCGCCTCGCGCAGCGCGTCGAGTACGCTGTGAAGCAATACTCCGGCTGCGCGCATCTTTTCGATTTGGGCTTCGGTTTTAATTTTGATCATGAATTACTCCAGCGAAGCGAGGATGGCCTTAAACACATCCTCAGGTCGGCTGTCGCCATCCACGGTAGCCAGAGCGGCTACGTCGATTCGACGAAG
>JAFUAR010000046.1 GCA_017460585.1 Clostridia bacterium | reverse complement strand
GTGCCCCGCTCGATTCTTTGAATCGACCGGGGCAGTCGGCAAAGCCGACCGCAAAACCATTGGTTTTGCGCCTTCGCTCGCGGTTTTGACTGAAAGTCAAAACTTGAAAACCCTTTCGGGTTTTCAACCTTGCCACCCCCTAACAGGTTTTGCTAAAATCGCTGCGCGATTTCCGGGCGCAAAACCTGCAAGGAAGCGGACACTTGGTCCGCATCCTCGCGGCGTACACGCCGCCGCTGCGGATTGAATGTCGGGGGTTGCGACCCCAACCCCCCATAGGCTGAATGGTAACTACCAGCCTACGGCTTCACAGTAGGTAGACGGGAAAGGATATTCCCTCCCCTTGAGTGAATCGTAACATAAAGTGAAACGGGAGAAAAAGCGCTATGCCCTTTCTCCAAACAGCTCCGTCAATTCCTCGGGGCGCTCGATGAAGCACGTCGCGCCCCTCTCTTGCAGAAACGCCCGCTCGCGAAAACCCCACAGCACGGATACGCAGGGCAAATTGGCGTTTACGGCGGTTTGCAGGTCCACTTCGCTATCGCCGATGTATACGGCTTCGCTTTTGTCCGACCCCAGCGCCTTGAGCACCCGCAGCACCATATCCGGCGCGGGCTTGGGGCGCACCTCCGGCGTAACGCCCGCCGCGGCGTCCAGCAGGTTCGGAAAGAAGGTATCCACCAGCGAATGGACCTCCGCGTCGTTCTTGTTGGAAACGACCGCCACGCGGTGCCCCGCCGCCTTGAGCGCCGCAAGCGCTTCGGCAATGCCCGCATAGGCTTGGGTGGAGTCGGCGCAATGCACGCTGTAATACCGCAGAAATTCGGCGTGCGCCTTGTCGATGATATTTTGGGGCGTGTTTTCCGGCACGCCGCGCTCCACCAGCTTGCGTATACCGTTGCCCACGAACCTGCGCGCCTCGTCTATGGAGCGCGTCGGCAGATCGCACTAGGCTAAGCTGTGGTTGAGCGCGGCGGTCAAATCGGTGAGCGTGTCGAGCAGCGTGCCGTCCATATCGAATATCAAAGTACGTCGATTCATTGCGCCGCCTCCAGCACTACCTCTACCGCCTGCCCGCGCAGGGGCAGGGTCAGCGTGCTCTCCTCGGGCAGAGCGTAGCCCTCGGGCACCACAATGACCTGCAGGTGGTAGTCGTCTTCCTCGCCCTCAAACAGGGCGACGCCGCTCTCGTCGGAAACCACGGGCGTGCACACGGTATCCGAGCAGAAGTTTACGATGCAGCCCTGCACCCCTTCCCCCTCGGCGTTGACAAATTTCACGGCGTACGCGCCCTCGTATTCGGTCGCCTGCGCCTTTGCCTCCTCCACGGTCCACGAAAGCCGATAGCCGTAGTCGGTATAGCTCTCCACTAGCTGGCGCACCGCGTCCTCGGAGGCAAAGCACATCGCGCCCACGAGGTCGTCCGGCACCTTCGCGCTCATGCTGGGGTAGTAGTAAATCACGCTGGCGGCATAGCCGGTGGTCTCCAGAGAATCCACGCCGGATTCGAAGGTGTAGCCTTCGCTGGTCGCGGCGGCGGAAAGCGGCGCGAGCGAGCCGTCGAAGTTGCTGTAGAGAAACGCCTCCTCGGGATCCACGCCCTCGGGCACGGTGAGCAGCGCCTTGGCGCGGGCGGAGGGAATAATCCAAAAGCTGTCGCAGGCGTAATTGCTCCAAAGCACATTGCCGGGGTCCTCAAATACCACGCGCTGCGCGTCGGGGCTCACTATGGTCAGGCGCAATGCGTCCGCCACGGGCAGCGCCGCGTTTGCCGCCAGCGCGCCGAGCGCATCCTCTCCGCTCAACAGCGCCACGTTGCCAATCGCCGCCATATCCTCGCCCACGAATTCGCTCGACCCCTTTTCGTATTGAAACAGTACGGTGTGCGCGCCCGCGCTCAAGGGCAGCGCGTAGCTCGACCACGCGTGCTCGCCGGTGAAGGTCTTCACCCGCTCGCCGTCCACATACACGCGCAGCGCAGCGCGCACCGGCTCGGTGCTGGTGCGGTAATCGAAGGAAAGCGCGTCGCCCTCCTGCGCCTCTACGCTCGTCTGCACGGCGGCAGTGCTGTTTTCGCGCCCCGCGTTGGTCGACATAGCGCCCTTGCGCGCTCCCTCCTCCACGGGCAGCATGGGCCAAAGCCCCTCCACATTTTCAAATTCCAGCGCGCTTCCTTCCGCGTTCAGCGCCAAGCTCAGCGCTGCGGCGTCCGCGTAGTCCACGGAGGGCTTCGCCGCGGGAATGCTGGTGAGCAGCTTGCTCTCGGCGTAATCCTCGCCGATGAACGCGTCAAATAAGCGCTCGAACAACCCGTCCTCCACCAGCGCGCCCGCCTCGCAATAGCAAATGACGCCGTTTCGGTCCACCACAATGGAGGTGGGAATGCTCGTGGGCGCGATGAGGCGCGTAATTTCCAAATCCGTGCCGTTGGCAATGGGGAAGCTCAGCCCCATTTCATCGGCAAAGTCAATCAGCACATCGGTCGTGTCGGTGGGCTCGACCGACAGGGCGATCACCCCCACGCGGTCGGAATACGCCTGATACGCCGCCTCCAAATAGGGAAACTCCATGCGGCAGGGCGGGCACCAAGTCGCCCAACAGTTCACCAGCACCATGTCCTTTTCGGGGAGCGCCTGAGATAGCGTAAACTCCTCCCC
>JAFUAR010000045.1 GCA_017460585.1 Clostridia bacterium | reverse complement strand
TCCGCCGCCACCTTGATCGATACGTTCGTTCCGGCGGATACTTTTATATCATCCGGCTGTTTCGTGATGCTCAAAGTAGACACCGTCAGCGTCATCGCATTCGAGGCTATGCTGTTACTGCTATTATCTTTAACAACGCAGCGATACTGACGTCCATCGAAGCTCGCCAGTGCCGCAAACGTCAGCGTATCCGTCTTTGCGCCTGTTAGACCAGTATCCGCCCAATCATGCTTCGGCGTCAGCTTCGTCTGCCACTGATAGGTTAGTCCGTTGCCTTCCGCTACTACCTTGATCGATACGTTCGTTCCAGCAGATACCTTTATATCCTCCGGCTGTTTCGTAATGCTCAAAGTAGACACCGTCAATGTCATGGCATTTGACGTTACGCTGTTGCCCGCGTTATCCTTTATCACGCAACGGTACTGGCGTCCATCGAAGGTGGCAGGCGTAGAGGCGATGTTCAGCGTGGCGGTAGACGCGCCGTCCAAGCCGGTATTCGCCCAGCTGCTGGTGGGCGTCAGCTTCGTCTGCCATTGGTAGGTCAACCCGCTGCCCGTCGCGGTCACGCTGATGAGCGCGGTCGCCTTTGCCGCCACGGTCATGTCCGCGGGCTGTTTGGTGATGGTAATCGCCGCGGCGCGAGACACTCGCTCCGTCTCTTTCGGCTGTTCGCTCTTCTCGTTCGCTGCAAATGCCGCGACCGGCAGAGGATTTTTGCGGTAGCTGCGCGCATCCACATCCAATTCGGCGAGCAGTTCTTCGCTCTCCTCGGCGGTAAGCTCTTCCACTTCGTCCGCGATTACATAGGCGAAGTACACCGCGTCGCCCGCCGCGAGCGCTTCCTCGGTATCGAACGCTACGAACAGCCAATCCGCCTCGTCCGTTGCCAGCGCGTATCCGAACGAATCCTCGCTGAATGTGCCGATTGCGGTCGCTGCATCCGCTTCATCGTAAGCGACGGTGCCCTTCGGTACGAACACATAGCCGCTTTTGAATTCCGCGGGGGCTTCCACGGTTTCCTGCGGAACCTCGACCTCCAGCTCCTCCGGAATTTCCTCTGCGGGTTCCTCAACAAATTCTTCGGTCGGTTCTTCTTCCACTTCTTCCGCCTCAGCCGGCGCTTCGATCTCTTCAATAATCGCCGCTTCGGCTTCTTCCAACCATTCCTCCTGCGGTTCCTCGGCGATACCGAGAATCGCCGTACTGGTGATCAGCAGCACTATCGCCAGCAGTACGCTTAACCATTTACGCATTCGTTTGCCCTCCGTTTCCTTATTGCATCCCATATATCTCAACCTCCGCGCCGAAAGAACTTCGGAGCGGGATATCGATTCGATTGGTACCTTATTCCGTCCATTCCATGCCGATATTGTGCTCGTAGCCGTAGCGCTCCGCGTACGATCCCTCGCTGCAGCGAATGTTGACATAGTCGCTGCCTGCGAACGCATCGTCGGCAATATCAGTCACGCTGCTGGGAATCTCCACGACCGCCAGATTCTCACAATTGGCAAATGCGCGGCTTCCGATGTGCGTTGTTCCGCTCGGAATCTGGACAAGCTGCACGTCGGTATTCTCAAACGCCTCGTCGTCGATCTCAGCAAGTCCGTTCGGCAGCCTCAGCGTACTCAGATTTTGGGGATCCACCACGCGTATGCGCACGGAGTTCGCTTCGCTCCTGTCGTATGCGCCCTGCCCTTCAAACGCGCCCGCGACTACCACATACTCGCCCGTTTCAAAGAACGACCAGTCCTCCGTGGTAATGATGACGTCGTTTCCGTCCGCTTCCATCCAGTAGAGTACGTTGCCTTCGGTATCCTCAATCTGCATCCACACGGCGTCGGCGCGCTCCTCGCCCACGATATAGACAGAAAGCGTATCGCCCACATACTGCGTGCGCCGTAGGCTCAACGCGGGCGTTTCCAGCTGACCCAGAGAGCGCACGGTAATGGTGATGGGCGCGGTGGTGCGCTTGCTTCCATTGGGGTAGGTCGCCTCGGCATAGATCGTGTACTGACCCGCGCTCAGCCATTCGCCGCGCGCGCCGTAGTAGTTGTCGCTGTCTTCCCAATCGCCGTCGATCCAGTCTTCTTCTCCCACGCCGTTCGGTATGATCACTCGGATGCTCTCACAGCCCGGTGCGACCGCCGAAATCATGAAATTCTCTTTGGCGTTGATCTCCCTCGGCTGTACATCCAGCAGAATATCGCTGCTTTCCACAACCTCGAAGGACTTACACGTTCTCGTTCCCTTGAGTCCAACGCCCCAGCTGTCGAGCGCCAGAGCATTTGTTCCGACGTTCGCAGCGCCCGTGGGCAGGTAGATGGAGCCGTCTTCGCTGCAGTTGAACCACTCGTCGTACGCCCAATCTTCGTCTCCATCGCGGCTAATGTTCGCGGCGCAGGCATCGGCACCGCTGCCGAGATCAATGTTGCTGACCTTGAGGATCTGTCCGCGCATAATCTGCGAAGGAATGCTGAAATCGCTCTCCGGCGCGAAACCGTTACCGGTCACTCGAATCACAATGCTATCGCTGGGATTCGACCAGTTCACGTTCTCCCAGATGAAGTTATCCCAAACTTCGCCGTCCATGTGCTCCCAATCGTACTCTGTACCGTAATAGGCGCAGGCGTAGAGCAGCGATTCCACTTCTTGCGCGTCGTTAAAAGAGGTCTCTACATAGTCGGTATTTTCAAAGAATTGGGTCTGGTCGCCATAGTAAATGGCGATGGCGTTCGCCTTTGGCGCGCTCACCGTTACATCGAAGTTCTCGTTCAGGAGAGGCGTGGTATTGCTCGCCGTTATGGTAATGTTGCCATCCACGCCGGTCGATATGAGCACGCACTTTTTCACGCCCTCGGAAGGCGTGTAACCCTGCGCCTCCGGCGCAACGAAGCAGTCGATCCAGTAGCGCTGGTTCTCCTTCAGGTTGCCGGTCGGTATGGTAAAGGTCACGTTCTCGGCGTCTCCGATCTGCTTCGATTCCTCATATGCGTTCTCGTTCTGGTTCGGTTCATGCAGGCTGAGGAAATAATCTGCGCCGAACTCCACCTTCGAGAGAGTGACGATCAAATCGTCTCCATGCCGCACCACACTGTCCGCCGTCAACACAGGCGCTTCCAGCTGAATGGGCGCGGCAACGTTCAGCGTAACCGAACCGAACTTGACCCATTCCCCGTTGACCATCGCATAGGCGTCCAGCGTGGGCGTGCCCCAAGTTTGATCCTCGAACCACTCCCAATATCCGTCGTTCCATGCGTACGCGCCGTCCCAATAGCCCCACTGGTCGTCCATATTATCCATATGAACAATTTTGATCGCCTCGGCGTTCGGATAATGCGCCTGCAGGTGGAAGCGTTCCATAAACTGGAGGTCCGTTTTGTCGATCGTGAAATACGGCTGGTCGCCGCCTTCTACCACTTCGAACTCGCACGATT
This sequence comes from Clostridia bacterium, assembly GCA_017460585.1. GTDB lineage: Bacteria > Bacillota > Clostridia > Christensenellales > Aristaeellaceae > Faecivicinus. The sequence goes on along the minus strand of JAFUAR010000045.1, from coordinate 29,995 downwards.
TACCTTCATTTCACTGATAGCCAGATCTCACGCCATCGACCGTAAGCTTGTAGGTGCCCGGCTCCAAGAAGTTGGTCTGCAAGAGAAAATCGCCGCGGGAGAATACCTTCTGGAAATAGAGCTCCTCATCCTCCATCGTTCTAATGCGGATATCGAATTCCTCCGCGTCGCCACCCTTCTGAATAGTCGCGGTCAGCCATTCGCCGCGCGTCACCTGCGCGGGTGAAGTGATCGCCGGCACGTCGGTCAACCCGTGGGACAACACGTTGACGAACACGATGTTGCTCACGCTGTCGCTCCACTGGACCGCGTCTATATCGATCTCCGCTTCATCCCAGTTGATATCCGCATACGCCGCGTCGTAGCACGCCTGCGCGTATACGGGCCAACGGTTATCTTCATTAAATCCGATATCCCACTGCGCCGAGGGACCGATTTGCCATTCCCAGCTATTTTCGTGGAATAGGCGAAGCAGAGTGGCGCCATCCGAGGAATCCACGGTAAAATGAATGCTGCCGTCGTTTGCCCAAACCTCGGTAGCGTCGGCAGTCAGTATCAGTGAACTGTCTTGCGCGCCCAATACGAAAATCACGCCGCATTCGTCCCAATTGCCATCGTAACCGTAGGCGTCTACGTGAACGCGGATGCCGTACTGGCGATTGCCTTCGGGAAAATGCTCGCCGGAAATGACGAAGCTGCCGGCGGAGACGTCCTCATCCCACACGGCGAGCTCCTCGCCGTTTTCCGGATTGACCAGCGCCACGCGGTACCATTCGGCATGCTCTACAGGATCGATGGTAAAGCTCACGCTCTCGCCCACCTGAATGGTCTCCGGCAGGTTCGAAATGCTCGGCTGATCCAGACTGCCGTAGCTGGTCACGCGGATTTCGACCATATTGCTGGTTACGCAGGTCTCGCCATCGTCGTAATACGCCTCGGCGTATACCTGATAGGTACCGCTCCGGTCGAAGGAATCGTGCGCTTCCTGCAATTCTCCATCGCTCACATCCCATTCATACTCGCCGGCAACGTGGTACTGCACGCCATTTGCGCCCGGCGCATAGATGCTGAAGCGGAACGCTTCGCCCGCCACCACATCGGGGTTATCCACCAGCATGACGACCTGATTGGACCTTTCACCGGTCACGGTAAGATCAGCACTGCTCGATTCTCCAAACCAGCCCTGCGCCTCTACGGCGACTTCTACGGAATACGCGCGCCCAGGCTCCAGTCGGACGGTCGGCAGCATCAGCAGGCTTCCGCCGCTCCAGTGGCCTTCGCGATCCCAGTCGCTGTTGAATACCTCTTCGTAATCGTTTTCCACATCGCGGATCATTGCAAAGAGCCACGCGTTGTTCTCGGCATAGGTATCCCAGTTCTCCACCTGCACGTACAGGTAGTCGCCCCACGCCACGGTGTTGTCCATGCTGATCTGCGGCGCTTCCAGTCCTCCGTTGGCGCTGAGCGACAGCCGAACCACATTGCTGGTCACCCAATCGAGACTGTCGAAATCGGTGTTCTCATCGATATCGCCAAAGTAGACCTGCGCGTAAACCAGCGCTTCGCCGTCCGCGCCCCAACTCGCGCTCAACTCAGCGCTGCCGTTCTGCTGCCACTCTTCCCATTCGCCCCATTCGTTCAGCAGCCACAGCTCGTCGTTGCCGCCCCAGTGCACGCGCGCGGCGGTCATGCCCGGTGCGTTCAGAGTGATGACGTATTCCTCGTGCACTTCCGCCTCGACCACACCGTTGGAAACGCCATTTACCTCGAGGGTAACGCGCTCGTCGGTATTTTCAGGCAGTACGCTCAGATACTTCTGGCAAAAGCTGCTATCGTAGCCATAGCCCCGCGCCTCGAATTCCAAGCGATAGGACTCCGGCTGTTCGGAGAAGAAATTTGCGGGCAGCGTGAGCGTTCCCGGCTGGCAATCCCACCATTCCACCATATCTTCGCCTCTGTTATTGCGCAGGCGCATGACGTATTCCTTTAAATTATCCAGCTCCGGAAGTGTAACGGTAACATCCGAGCCCTGCGTAATCGCATCCGGCATATCGAATGTGAACTCCGGCATGGTTCCTAGACTGGTCACGCGTACCTCGACGCGATCGCTCTCCTGAATGGACCCATCCGCATATTCTGCGCGAGCGAACATATTGTAGGTGCCGCTCTCCCTCCAGTCCACATTGCTCTGAGAGTCGCCATCCACCCAATCGAATTCGCCGACATTCTCCACGCAGTACTGCGTACGCACGGCGTTGGGCGCGAATATTCCAAAGGCGAACTGCTCGCCGGTGAGTACGTCCGTCTTATTAATATGGAAGGAAACTCCCTCCGTGGGTTCGGTGGAGGTCGTCATCCAAGGTCCTGCGCCATTGCTTTCATAGCTATCCGCCCACCATAGTACATACGTTTCAAACGTACCGGCGTGTACGCCGCTGGTATCCAGATAGATGGTATCCGCGCCATCCCAGCCCTCATACCAGTCGCTGAACGCGAGCTCGTTATATTCCTCATCGTAAATAACGATATAGATATTCGCGCCCGCTTTGCCGATAATCTCATTGGCGTTTTCCAGATGGTAGGCGACCATATCGCCGCGGCTGATTTCAGTAGGTCCGGTAACGACGGGTTCAGGCAGGTCGCCCACCTTGGTGAGATTGACCGTGACCTTATTGCTGCGCACCCATGTGAGGGTATCCCAATCGGTATCCTCGCGCACTTCATCGTAGGTCACTTCCGCCCACACGCTGATGCTGCCATCGGCGACGCCTCCGAAGTTGGTAGCGTAGTTGTCGTTCGTAGCGGTCAACGGACTAAAGGCGCGCTGAATGCCGTCCTCATCCCACCAGATGTTGGCTCTCTCCCGCTCGGTCATACTCTCGTTCAGGCGGCACACATGTTCCTCTTCCTCGTCCGCAAATACCCAGACGAGGCGGGCATCGCTCATGCCCTCCGCATCGACGGTAACCTTCCAATTTTGGCTCGCCGGAATGCTTACCGTCGACGTGCTGTCGTTAATGCTGAGCGCGGGCGTACCCTCCGCCAGCGCGCCGCTCAGGCAGAACAGCAGTGCGAGCAGGATTAGGGCGATACCCCCCCCCTTATGAATTTTCGGGTCATCTTCGTAGCTCCTTCCCCTAGCATTGAGTTGTTTCGTTTCGGTCGGGTATGTTGAGAAACGCGGCGCGGATTGCGCCGCGCAAGTACCTAAATGGGATAGATCGCGATAGATACGGCTGATTTCGTTGAATGTCGCCCTTTACGCCTCGCGATGGATTAAAAGTGGAACGCCCGCTGTATGCCTTCCCAGCGCTGATCCTTATCCGAAAGCGTAAGCGGCGTTCCATCCTCCAAAGCGTAACCGCGTGCCGATGCGGAACCCGTGTATTCTCCCACGACCTGCGGCCAAACCACGCCGATATCGGGATCGTTCCACGCCAAACCGCCTTCGTCGTTGGGATGATAGAAGTCGTCGCACTTATAGCAGAATTCGGCAATATCCGTCAGCACCAGAAATCCATGCGCAAAGCCCTTCGGTATGAGAAACTGGCGCTTGTTCTCCTCGGTGAGCAGCTCGCCGTGCCATCTGCCAAAGGTATTCGACCCAGTGCGCAGATCGACCGCTACATCATATACCGCGCCGCGAATGGCGCGCACCAGCTTGGTTTGCGGGTACTGCTTTTGGTAATGCAAGCCACGCAGCACGCCCTTTACGGACATGGATTGGTTATCCTGCACAAAAGGGATATGGAGTCCCGCTTCCGACATATCGCGCTGACTCCATGTTTCCATAAAGTAGCCGCGCGCATCGCCATGCACGGCGGGAACGATGACGCAAAGTCCCTCGATACCGCCGACGTTGCGCTCCACCTGAATCTGTCCCATGGATATTTTCCCTCCTTACAGCGCCTTCCAATCGATTTCCTTCAAATACCGCTCCACGGCGTTTTGCCACACGGGCAACGGCGCAAAGCCCGCCTCGCGCAGCTTCGATTTATCCAAACGGCTATTGAACGGACGCGCCGCTTTACTCAAGCCATATTCCTCAGTGCTCACCGGAACGACTCGCGTCGCGTAGCCCGCCTGCGCGTAGATCTCCTTGGCAAAATCGTACCACGAGATAAAGCCGCCCTCATTGGTGGCGTGGTAGTAGCCGTATTTTTCCGTTTCAACCATATCCGCCAGCAGCTCCGCCAGATCGAGGGTATAGGTAGGCGTACCGATTTGGTCGTTCACCACGCGCACAACCTCGTGCGTTTTGCCCACGCGCAGCATGGTTTTAATGAAGTTGTTGCCGTTCTTGCCGAACACCCAAGCGATGCGTACAATGAAGAACTTCTCCAGCGCGTTCGCAACCGCGCGTTCGCCCTCCAGCTTGCTCTTGCCGTATACGTTGAGCGGCGCGTAATTCTGATCGTCCGGCTGCCACGGACGCTCGCCTTGTCCGTCAAACACATAATCGGTAGAAATATAAATCATCTTGCTGTTCAGGCGTTTTGCCGCCTGAGCGATGTATCGCGTACCCAGCGCGTTGATGGCGAATACCTTGTCGCGGTTGGCTTCGTCCTCCGCCGCATCTACCGCCGTCCACGCCGCGCAATGAATGATTGCGTCCGGCTTCGCCGAATCGATTGCCGCGTCCACCGCCGTTTCATCCGTAATATCCAACGAAACGTATTCCGCCGCGCAAACCGGAGTGCCGTCGTTCACGCCCGCGTAACGTTCGGTAATATCCGAACCCACGGCACAGTGTCCGCGCGCAGCGAGCGCGTTGACTACATCGTGTCCCAGCTGACCGTTTACGCCCGTCACAAAAATCTTCAATGTGCTCACCCCCTATTCCGCTCGATTGCCGTACATTCGCTCATAGTAGCGCTGGTATTCGCCGGAGATAATCGGCTGCCACCAGTCTTCGTGGTTCAGGTACCAATCTATGGTCTTCTGTATACCGTCCGCGAATTTCGTCTCCGGCAGCCAGCCCAGCTCATTGTGAATCTTGGTTGGATCAATGGCGTAGCGCATATCGTGCCCCTTGCGATCCGCCACGTGGGTAATTAGGCTTTCCGGTTTATTCAGCGCCTTGCAGATGAGCTTGACGATATCGATATTGCGCATCTCGTTGTGTCCGCCCACGTTATATACCTCGCCCACCGTGCCTCGATGGATGATTAAATCGATCGCCCGACAGTGGTCCTCCACATAGAGCCAATCGCGCACGTTCAATCCCTCGCCATACACAGGCAGCGGCTGATCATTCAACGCGTTAATAATCATGAGCGGAATCAGTTTTTCGGGAAAGTGATACGGACCGTAGTTGTTGGAACAGCGCGATACCGTAACGGGCAATCCATACGTTCGATGATACGCCAATACCAAAAGATCCGCCCCCGCCTTGGAGGAGGAATAGGGGCTGCTGGTGTGAATGGGCGTTTGCTCGCTGAAAAACAGGTCGGGTCGATCGAGCGGCAAATCGCCGTATACCTCATCCGTGGAAACCTGATGATAGCGCTCAATGCCGTATTTCCGACAGGCGTCCATCAACACCGAGGTGCCGATAATGTTGGTTTCTAAAAACACCTGTGGATTCTCGATGGAACGATCCACGTGCGATTCCGCCGCGAAATTGACCACGATATCGGGGTGCTCCTCTTCAAACAATTGATTCACGCCTTCGCGATCACAAATATCCAGCTTCACAAAGCGGAAATTCGGATTTTCCATAACCGGCGCGAGCGTGGAGAGGTTACCCGCATAGGTGAGCTTATCCAAACAGACGATTCTGTCGTCCTGATGATTTTCCAGCATATGAAATACAAAATTGCTTCCGATAAAACCGGCGCCGCCGGTCACAATAATGGTCTTGCCCATGCGCTTTTTCCTCCCCATCAATACCGCACTTTGCCCTGCGCGACCGCGCGAAGATGCGCGCCGTACGGACTCTTTCCGTAGCGCTGTGCCGACTCCATCAGCTTCGACTGGTCAATCCAGCCGTTGATATAAGCGATTTCCTCCGGCGCGCTGATCTTGACGCCCTGCCGCTTCTCAACCATACAAACAAAATCGGTCGCTTCCGCAAGGCTGTCCACCGTGCCGGTATCGAGCCATGCAAAGCCACGCCCCAGCAACTGTACATCCAGCTTCTGCTGGTTCAGGTACATGGCGTTCAGCGTGGTGATCTCCAACTCCCCGCGCGCGGAGGGCTGAACCTGTTTTGCGAGCGCGCTCACGCCCGACGGATAAAAATACAGCCCCGTAACAGCATAGCTGCTCTTGGGCTGTTCGGGCTTCTCCTCAATGCTCATCACTCGACCGCTTGTGTCAAACTCCACCACGCCGAAGCGCTGCGGGTCAGTCACATAGTAGCCGAACACGGTCGCGCGGTGATTTTGCTCCGCATCGGCAACCGCCGCGCGCAGCAGCCTGCCAAAACCGTTGCCGTAGAAAATGTTGTCGCCCAGCACCATGGCGCAGGCTTCATCAGCGATAAAATCCTCTCCAATAATGAACGCCTGCGCAAGTCCATCCGGACTCGGCTGCACGCGATAGGTCAGCCGCACGCCAAACTGCGTTCCATCGCCTAGAAGATGCTCAAATCGCGGCGTGTCCTCCGGCGTGCTGATGATGAGGATATCCTGTATGCCCGCCAGCATCAGCGTGGAAAGCGGATAGTAGATCATCGGCTTGTCGTAAATGGGCAGCAGCTGCTTGGATGTAACCATCGTAAGCGGATACAGGCGGCTGCCGGTGCCGCCCGCAAGAATGATGCCTTTCATGGGAACAACTCCTTATCTTTCCAATTTATGCACGCTTCAACACCTTAAATACTACTTCCCTATGCAGCACTGTAAAAAGAATAAACAAAACCGCCCTGATTCCAAAGGCGGCATAGCCTGGAATATAATATAAAATCATCTGCGCAATCAAGAACAGAAAAGCAATCAGCGTCTCCTTCAGCGGAAGCTGCAACCGAACAAATTGGCGTATATCTATCCACCGCGCCGCGAACACAATGAGATAGCCAACCAGCGTCGTCCACGCGGCAGCGTTCATTCCAAACAGTTTGACAAATATCAAATTTAGAATGATATTGCTCATTGCGCCAATCGCACTGGTGCTGAGTGCACCCGTCGTTTTTTTGAAAACCACATAGATTGTTCCTATGTTTCCGGCGAGCGCGTGAACCATTACGCCAACTACTAGCACCGAAGCACAGCGCCAAGCGGATTGATAATCGCTAGCAAAAAGGTGAATCAACATAGGTTTCAGCAATACTAATATGCCCAATACCCCGATCATTAAAAAAATAAAGTAAGTATAAAAAACGTTGGAATATACCTGATCTCTGTTTTCACTTTCTTTTGCGCGAATTGCCGTGGTTTGCCACGCTTGGTAGAAAACATTTTCAAACACGCTCAATAGTCCGGGCAGTTTATTGGCTACGGCATAGATTCCGGTCGCCGAATAACCAATGAAATACAATATAACGTAGCGATCTGAAGCGTTCATAATCCACCACATCGCGGCACTGGGAATGAGTGGAATACAATACCGAATTGCTTCCTTAATAAATTTCCTATCTATAGCCGATAAGCGAATCTCCCGTCCAACCTTCATCAGTATACTCATGATCAGCACAACCAATATCTTCGCCGCAATGAATGACACCATCCATCCTTCCAAACCATAGCGAAGCATGACCATGAGAACCAAATTAAGTGCAAGCAGCAGTATGGAATGTAAAATTCCACCCAGCGCGAAAAAGAGCATTTTCCCGCGCCCTCTCGCGAACTGAACCAGAATATGATAATATGAATCGACTATTGCAGAGATCAGACAAAAAAAAACGGTATTGGATAAATTGACGAATCTGGATATGATATAGTACATCGCCAGAAGAAATGCAATTTCCAACGTGCATATCGCCAACGATGATGTCAACACGATTTGGGGTTTATACTCATCTCCTTGCGAATAGCGAAAGGTCGCTTCGAATATATCCAAGCAAATGAACGGTAAAATTAATCCGGCGGTCGTTGTGATTACATCTATGGTTCCATATTCCGCCGTTGACAAATAAAAAGAATACAGCGGCGCCAATATGAAACCGATCGCCTTGCTTCCAATATTTGAAATTGCTATAATAATGGTATTTCTACGAAGTTCCTTATAGGATATTTCCTGCATCGCTTTGTACTACCCTTTCAGCATTTTTCGAATGCTTTGATAACCTGTTTCACCCATGAAGTATTTCAAACCGTCCACTGCGCGTTGTTTAATGAAATATGGATAATAGTATCGAAAAATAAGGCGATCATAATTATATCCGCTCAATCTGCGAAAAAAGTCTTCTCTATACGGATTGGGCGAACTGGGCGAGCGCAGCGCCTGATTGCCGTTAATCGCTTTTTCCGGATCAATTGAACGAATCTCCATAGTTTCATTCATTTTTTTCACTACAAGCTTTGCCTTTGCAGAATTGGCAAGAATCAGCGATACGCCATATCGCTTTTCTCTTTCCCCAATTTCGCTGTCGGGCACGCCCCAATAATCCGCCAACGTAAAATCAGCAACGCGATTCGTTCCTGTATACAGGCATTGATAACAGGAATTACGGACAAATAAATATTGGTTGAACCCTACAAAGAATGTGTCGTATTTTTTATTCTCTACAACATGGGTTCCATCCGCAAAGTCCAACCGCATTCTTGTTCCGCCACCTTGGAACCAGTCTGAATCCTCCGGTTTTACTCTGAACCGATAGTCGACAATTTTCTTGCTATAGCGCTTTTCTTTGCTTCTGATATACGCGTCGACCACCTTCTTGCTCGCGACTCCATGGCATAAGACGTCTACCGTATATAACTGCTCATATTGTTTGCCTAAATACGTATATAGTCCGGCAATTTGGCATGCGGTACCGCTGAATAAAACCGGACCTGTTTTGAGCGCCTGTTTGCATTGTTCATAGCATTGACCAACGTAGCCCTGATAATACTTGCTCAGCCGGATGGTATCCAAATCGTTTTTTGTTTGAATTTCTGTGTGGCGAATCCTTCTACTTTCGCGATCAAAAGCGGCGCCGAATACTACGCCTCCTTTTTCCAAAATCCACTCTGCCAGAGCGGTAAATGCCCCTCCGGATGAACTCTTGCGCAATACTTCAAGGGATTTGTGCCAACCCATATAAAAGCTCGCCGCATTTTGCTCCATTGCACAATGATTTGGGCACGTGCGTACGCATTTTCCGCATTTTGCACAACGACTCTCATCCACTTCAGGGTAATAGAACCCTTCAAAGTTCTCCTTCATTGAGATACACTTAAAGGGACAGACCGATGCGCATACCCCGCAGCCTGTACATTGCTTAACATCACATATTTCCATTAGGTTAGTTCCTCTTCCGCCAATTTCAGCGCCTCTGCAATCACCTGATCCATATCGTAGTATTTATATTTTCCAAGGCGTCCTCCAAATATCACATCCGGTTCGGATAATGCCAATTGTTCATATTTTCGATATATCTCTTCGTTGGTTTCATCATTCACCGGATAAAATGGTTCGTCGCCCGGCTTCCATTCTGCGCTGTACTCTTTGGAAATAATGGTTTGCGGAATTTCATTGCCCGATTCATCTCTTCCAAATTCAAACCATTTGTGTTCTATAATTCTCGTCCACGGCGTTTCTCGGTCTGTATAATTCACTGCCGCATTCCCCTGAAAATTGGGAATATCCAGCAGTTCCGTTTCAAAGCGAACGCTTCTGTATTCCAGCGCGCCATAACAATACTGGAAAAACTGATCTATGGGACCTGTATATACCAGCTTGCTTGCGCAATCGCGCCAATTGTGCGTTTGCGGCTTATAATCGATATTCAACCGTACCTCTATGCCTTCCAACAGTTTCTCCACTAAACTGGTATAACCGCCAATCGGTATGCCCTGAAACTTTGCGTTGAAATAATTATTGTCGTATGTATAACGAACGGGTAAGCGTTTTATGATAAATGCCGGCAGATCTCGGCATTCTCTGCCCCATTGCTTTTCCGTATATCCTTTGATCAGCTTTGCGTAAATATCTCTCCCGACCAGAGCAATTGCTTGCTCTTCAAGGTTGGTCGGCTCATGACCGATTTCCATCCTTTGGCTTTCGATGATTTGCTTTGCTTCCTCCGGTGTGCTCACATTCCACATTTTATTAAACGTGTACATATTGAACGGCATAGAGTATATTTCACCCTTGTAATTTGCGACTGGCGCATTTGTGAAACGGTTGAACTCCACAAACTGATTCGCATATCGCCACACCAGTTCATTATTGGTATGGAATATATGCGCCCCGTAGCGATGAACATTGATATTAGCGACCTTTTCGGTATAAACATTACCGCCTATATGGTTTCTGCGATCAATTACGAGTACCTTTTTGCCATGTTTGTGGGCTTCGTGCGCAAATACAGATCCAAAAAGCCCTGCGCCGACAATTAAATAATCCACCATTAAGTCCATCACCCTTACAGCAAAGCATTTTTCAGATATTCATAGCTGCTCTTTCTATACTGATTCAGCTTTGAATTGACCTGCTTGTAATCTATGCATTCGTGCTGAATCCGGTTGAAATGTTCTACATTGGATATAATTCGGTCTTGCATTCCAATTCTTGTCAGAATATCTGTCTTTCTGAAATCCGATACATTCTGCCCACAAATCGAATACACATCTTTATTAAAGTTGACCGATAGAATTGTACCGTGATAAGAATCGGTAATCACCCTTCTGGCGTTCAATATATAATTCAGAAAAGCGATCGGATCTACATCGTTCAATACTTCAACCTCTTTACTGCTATGCATTGCACCAAGAGGAGCAATCATCTTCACTTTGATTCCTTCCTTTTGAGCATATTCCCGTAAAAACGCCTGTGTTTTCTTCAATTCTCGTCTTGAATTCAACGCGTAATATAATACGTAGTCTTCAAATTGGTTTTCGCTCAGATTAAATTGCTCCATCCATTCTCGCTTCGTCAATAGGAATGTCGGATCCAACACATTTGCAATATCCACGGCGCACATGGCTCGCAACCGATCCGCCGTTGCTTTTTCGCGCACGGACACAAAGTCAAATTGGTCGATATCCGGAATGATTCGCTTTAATTCTTCATCCGTCATATTCGCAGTAGAAGAAGCATAGGATACCTTCTTGCCAAAATAACCATGCAGTAAATAGGGATTCATATTCTCCCACGACGCAAAGTGCAGTTCCTTCGAGTGCTTATTCCAAATTTGATCGCTACCGGATACGATTGCGTCGTATTGGTTCCACATATCGTATACTTCAGCAGGAGATTTGCACTCCTTGGACAATGAAAACAGTTTATTGATGCACGCTTCATATTTCTGCGCTCGCTTCCTGCGTTGATTCCAAGAAGGTAGAATCAATGCATTTTTTGCCAAGGACTTGAAGAAATTCGCACCCTTTGCCCATGTAAATATGGCGTATACACGCCTCTGCTCCTGTGTTCTGTAATTGATTATTTCACAGTTTCCAGCAATTTCACGTATTACTTCCTGCGTGGCATAAGCTTGAAGCACAGATCCAAAGTTATATGCCGAGTGATAGGTAATTAAACCAACTTTCATTGCATTTCCTCTTGATGATGAATCATCGATCACTTTTTTCCGATTCTGAAACGAATCCGAATAAAAAACAGTTGAAATAAGCCCCAGAAGATCAGACTATAAATAAACACTGCGGAAAAAATTTGTTCATAAAACTTATTCGAAAAGAATGAGAATATGATTGCATTTGCCATATAAGCATATACTACAAGAACGATTTGGAGTTCATGATTCGAACTGCTGCGTTTTACTCGCTCATCAATCCATTGGGCAATACACGCCATTAGCAAAATCAAGAAAAATATGCCCTGATACCCAAAATCATAAATCATGGGGTAAAAAATAGTATATACATTTCCTAGATTGTAGCCGTTGATCGATATAAATGACAATGCAAACTTTATTTCACTTACATCTATACCACCCAGACGCGCACCCATCCATCTGTACATATTAATAAACGTTTGCGCTCCAAATATTTTACTCTTTCCAAATATATCTCGCTGCAGCATCATATCTAAATTTTTGATTTCCGCGCCGCAGTAAGTCGCTAGATAATCTATTGAATTTGCCGTAGAATTTCTTCCCAGCAAATTTCCTAAGGATTGGTAAGATAATACCACCGCGATCAGCACGACAACGCTAATTAACACGGACCTGAACCGCAACTGTTTTCCTGTATTTGCACTGTTTCTATGAAATAGAATATAATATATAATAATCATTGAAATCAATACGTAGAGCACGTTCCCTCGACTTCCCACAACGACCGTATTGACCAACGCGAGCAAAATAATGACTAGAGGGTATAAATCCAGCTTCTTCTTCGCAATCAAATTATTGATCAACACATATGAAAACCAATAACCCGAAGCATTTACGCAGGTCCGAAGGATATTGAGCATTCCGGGCATTCGTATGTTTTCGCTAATATCGCCATATCGATACAAAAATATAGCGTTCGCCAGATTCGCTGCTCCGATACTTCGCAGCAAATAATACGCCGTAGCCAAAATCACTAATATTTCCAAGGCAATAAATGCTATTAATTTTCCCTTTTGAATTTCAATAGGAAGAATCTGCTTGTATATCCAATCTTTTTTTCGCCTTCGAATATTGCTAAAAACATGGATGATTTGACTGACCACTATAAATTCCAGTACCCCGCCGAATATTACATAAAAAGTATTGGTATGCATATCCAACTCCCACTTTGGGGCGTATATACACGCCCATACGCAGGAAAACAAAAAGGATAGGGAAAATAAAAAAGAAGGAGCCGTTAGATCTCCCTTGTTCTGCCAATAGCTTAGCAGCAATAGTCCGGTCAATACGCCCGCCAATACATAGACCATTTGATCCTCCGCAGTCGAAGTTTCATTGAAGGAATCACTGATTGACTCAGTGATCCATCCTACTCAACCCATTCCGCCTTATACGCTTTCAAATTTGTAGACTTACTTTCAGTAAACCATGAAAAACGCAAACCTGTCTCACGAACAATGCGCTCGCCAACCGCGCCTCAGTGAATCAGAATTTCTTTAAACGTGATAGTTTTTGTTGTTTTGATCGTTCAGGTGATATTGGGTAACTCTTTTCCGTTTTATCTGATATGCTTTACCCCTTTTTACGGCGCTTCGAATCCAATTGTCGCCTTTCTTTTCCACGTTGAAAACAGGCGCATTGAGAACCTGAAACTGTTGATGATATACCCACACCTGAATCAGTCGCTCGCTGATGAAACCAAATATACGTTTCTGATACGAATCTTCAATTTCGTTCAAATTCGTATGCTGCTCCACATATTCCAATATGGGAAATAGCCACTCGCAATACGCGTTCAGCATACGCCTTTGGCATACCATCATGTTGTATCCATAAAAAAATTTTTGACGCATTACGGAATCAAAGCTTTGCGCATACTGCGGAAAAATAGAGCGAATCGCGTCTCGTGTCGTGCGTAAATCCTGTATGCGATGATTAATAGCATACGCCTCTTCTATGGAATAAATCATTTTCTCAGATTTGGGTAGAAGAATGCTGTGCGAATCAATATTCATATTTCGAATTGCTTGATAGGATAACGGTTGAGGGAGCCTACCCAATACTTTGTAGCTTTCGTTTTCTATCGAAGTAGTAAAATACCTTCGGTAATGTACCAAACCTACATTTTCATCGAGCGCTTCCAATCCATTTTTCCAAATCCAATACAATCCCGTCAGTTCACACCATGATGTATTCTTGAAGCTTATATTATTTCCAAGATCATCGCGCAGATAACTGCTTTTACAGTTTTCATTTTCGCCCACGTGCAATATTCGATAGCCTTCTTGGGGAACAATGGAATCATCAAAGGCTTTATGCGTAATTACATAGATCATTTATAACAACTTCCATTTCATGATTCAGCCTGTATAGATACCGTCTTCTCTAAAAGTGATTTTAAATGTTTTGAACTAAATTCATCGTGATAGCAATAATTTGGCATATCGCCATTGCAGATCCACTTCCAGTCAATATCTTCGATTTGATGGTAGATTTTCATATACCGATCGTTGTAAAATGGCAGGGATTTAATATTTGGGTTATTGCTTAAAAGTTTTTTGTTGTATACGACCGCTTCATAATACCGCAATGTAATTCCGGACTGCATTTCCTGTGTGATGTCCAATATACATCTGCATTGCTGCATCATTTTCAGCATCTCTTTGTATGGAATACTCTTTTTTAATGCGGATACACCCGCCTTGGATTTCAATTCATCATCTACATTCCCTGTGAGCAGTATTTCTACTTTTGCTCTGTTTTCTTGCGCTAAGTTTGCCAGTGCATTCAATAATTTCGAACGATTTTTGATATTGCCAATATAAAATAAATCCTTCTCGAGCCTTGTACTGCGCATATCGACCGAAGAATACAATTGATTGGTATATATAAATCCAAACTCCTCGGCATCCTTCGGATCAAAGGTTAAGACATAATCAAACTCTGGAAGCAATTCATTGGCGATTGCTGCAGTGCGATACTTTGCTTTGATTGGATCAATAAGCAGCGCCGCTAACTTTATATTCTGCACTTTTTTGAGATTCCTCAAGTCCTTCTTGCTAAAGCCGAGCATCGCTTCATTGGTCACCACCAGTAAATCCACTCCGCTCCATTGCAACGTATGCGCTAGATGCCATTTTCGAAAATGCCATCCTAGCCGATATGCCGCCTTTACTGCTTTTTCCATTATGCGCATTCGCGGATATGGATATCGAATTACATATTCTGCAGAGACCTCCGGATCATTCAAAAGATCAGTCAGCATGATGTTTGTAATCGACCGGCAGCGATCATATATGCACACACATATTTTCATATTCGCATATCGCTTTCCTAATTTCTACTTCCCAGATAACATTTGTTTTCGCAAAGGTCGCAACCATTTTGTGGCATAAAATAAAATGGGATTTGCATAACATCTGCCGCACGGGTAATACAAAACTCCGTAACGATTCTTGTATCTCTTTCTTAACTTCTTTTCGTATAGCTCCCATTTTTGATCGTGTGTTCCTTTAGGGCGATGCCACAGCTTAGAGGGTACTACGACGCATTCTATATGATTTAGATTTGCGCGAATGCACAAATCAACACCGTAAAAATGCCATCCATCGAAATAGTCCTCGTCAAAGCCATGCAACTCGCTAAATATTTGGCGATTCATTCCTATTAAACACTCATCCAAGGTAAAAACCTTTTCCGCTTCACCGTGAAACGGATAATGGTGTGTTCTTTCATGATGAACACCATCTACAATCGAAGTAACCAGCGGTCCGCCGTTTTCTTTCCTACCGGCGACTCCGACAATTCGGTTATTTTTAATTTCATTAATGATTCTCTCGAGGTCTTCTTCGCTATGGAATACAATATCCTGATGCAGAAAAATGAGATAGTTGGTCGTACTCCTGAGGAAACCTGCATTCAACGCTGCCGCGGCCGATGTATATGCACTTTCGCGATTATCAATCAGCACCCATTCAATTTCATAATGCTGAAACGAATTCGTACTTTTCTGCATATCCGCTACCATGTCTTCCCGCGTCCAGCAGCAGATCATAGATATCTTTATCTTTTCTTCCATATCCTATTCCACCGTCAAACGATCCCGTTCAACAATCTCTTCTATTCTTTCAATCAGTCTCACTGGTGAAAATTCCCCGTCGTACCCGTAATTCACCGCTTCTTTTCTGCGCACAAAATCCACATCGATATCCTCCGGCTTTTCAAACACCTGTATGAATCCCGTTGAGTAATATCTGGATTCGCGCATCGCAGGATTATTCGTCAGCAGCTTTTTGTTGTAGCATATCGCTTCCATGGTGCGAAGCGTAACGCCCTCCTGCGCGGCGTCCATCACTTCCACAATACAATTGCAGGCGCGAATATGCCGCAGCACATCGCTGTATTCCATCCATTCATTGTAGCGAATGCCCGGGCATCTCGCCTCCCCTCGCTTCATACCGTTAATGGTAAAGCTCGCGGCGGCTCCGCCCTTTGTCAACCTATCGTAAATCTGTGCCAGCAGCTTCGCACGTCCCTTGGATACGCCTACGTAAAACGCATCCTCCGTAATTTCACCGTCCGGTTCCATCGCGACCATGGAATAGCTGGAGGGGTGATAGATCATGCCGTAGTTCTCAGCGTCCTTTCGATCAAACGTAAACGCATAATCGAAGCAATCCCTGCGCGACTCGATGAGCGATCCTCTGCGCGCCATGGTATTCACCATGACCAGCGCCATGGTGATGTTGCCCCGTTGTCTCAGCGCGCGCAAATACCTATGATCGGTACGCGCGGCGCTGACATCCGTGTAAATCACGCAATAGCGCTTGGAAGCATCCCATTGGAGCTGTTCCGTAGCATACAGCCTTTTCCAGATCTGTTGAAACGGAAGCTGTACCTTGCGGTTGATCGCGAAGCTGAAATGCGCGTGATGCAGAAGCGAAATGAATCGGTTGGTTTTGCGCAACGGCGCATCCAATAACACCGCGTTATCCATGCGAGCAATGTCGCTCCACATCGCTCGCCCGTAATCGCTTCCGGGCGCCACGAAAACATATTCGTCGAAATATTGCTTTTTATTTTGCATGAATCTACTTTCTAACGCGATGATTCCAGTCTGCGCTTCTCCACCAGCGCTTCAAAGCTGCCGATTTTGCGGCATGGCACGCCTGCGCAAACGGAATTATCCGGCAAATCCTTCGTGACCACGCTGCCCGCGCCGATCACTACGTTGCTCCCAATCGTCACATTATACATAATGAGCGAATTTGCTCCGATAAAAACATTATCGCCAATGACGATTTTGCCCTTTTTCTCACGAAACACCGTTTCTCCCCGCATCTCTTCAGGAAGATGGTTGAGCACATTGTGCAGCACGTCGTGCGTAATGAAGTTCACGCCAGAGGCAATGCGAACGTTGTTTCCAATGAATATGAGTTCGGAATACAGGGGGAGCTTGCGCGGTTGCAACATTACATGCTCTCCCACCCCCCCGAAAAGACATTTTTTCTTAACATAACGTGTTCTTCCCACGCCTGAAGGAATGAGGTACAACCGCGCCCCGTGGTAGAACCGCTTCCAATTCATTGAATTGCCTCCCGCACGCATACCTCATTATACTTGAGCATATACACGCCATCGTCATATCCGCCGATTTTTCTTTCGTTCGCAATACCACGCAGGTTATTCAGTATCATGCGCATATGATCGCAGCCCGCTTCGTAGGCGTGCGGATATCCTCCGCCAAACCTCGGATTGACCTCCGAAATGTAGTAAACGCCGTCTACATCGAAAATATCAATATCGATCTGTCCGCGGAAGCCCGCTTCCTTCACAAAGCGTTCGATCAGCGCAAACAGTTTTTCATCCTTAAAGCTGACCGCCTTATCGGTTTCGCCCGCGCGCATTTTGAGTTTTTTCTTGGTGAATATCGAAACGATCTCGCCGGAAATCATGTCTATGTATACGTCCGCGCCGATCTCCTGACCCCGCAAATATTCCTGAATCATCATGCCGTTCTCATGCTCAAACAGCAAATCGACCGTATCGCAATCCGGCGCCTTGTTGATACTAATCGACGCCGATCCACGCGCGGGTTTCACGAATACCGGAAAACACGCCGTTCCCGCCGCCACAGCGCGGTAAAACGCCTCGCGTTCCATCCACGATTCTGCGCAGGCGTATCCATGCGCCCTGAGCCATTGGTACATCTCGAATTTGTCCAGCGCCATCTCGCAGAGCGCATAGCTGCTTCCGATCACGGTAACGCCCAGCGCCTCGAAATCCTCTTTATGCGCCGCGAGCAGGCTGAGCTCCGGATCTATCAGGCTCAACACGCCGGAGATCCGCTCGGATTTGCAAATTTCATATATGCGTTCCAAATAGTTCGGATCGGTCATGGCGGGCACGATATAATGCTTATGCGCCTCATAAATTGCCGGCGCGAGCGGGCTCATATCGGTAGCGACCACGTTCCCATAGCCCTCCCACGTACGCCGAAAGTATTCCACAACCTTGTTGCGCGTACCAACGCTCAACAGCAGTATATTGATCGCCATTTCTAAAATCCCTTCGTTACGTCAACCAAATATTTAAGCGGCTTATTTTGAATCAATGCGATTATATTCTCGATTGCGCCGTCGAGATGCGGAAGGCATCCCTCTACGAAACCCGCGCGGTGCGGAGACAGCGTCACCTGATCCAGCTTCCAGAATTCGTGCTTCGCGGAAGGATAGCTCTGCGTCTCACCGCGCTTCGGCGCGTTCCACCACACGTCCGCGGCGAAGCCCGCCAATCGATTTTGCGTCAACGCGTCCCATAGCGCGTCCTCATCCACAATGGGCGCTCTGGACATATTGACCAGTATTGCCGTCGGTTTCACGCGTTCCAGCAATGCCTTACCAATGCGCCCGCGCGTCTCCTCGGTGAGCGGCAGCGTGCACATGATGACATCCGCGCCCGCGACCGCTTCGGCGATCTGCGCGTTTGGATACACGGCTTCCATCCAATCCCTGTGCTGCGCGCGATCGTCTACCGCAATTACCTTCGCGCCAAACGCGTGCATCAACGCGCCGATTCTGGAACCGATGTTGCCAAATCCCAGTACGCATACCGTCTGTTTGGACAGCAGTCCGGATTTCAGATTCAACGGCTGCTGATCGCGATTCCAGTTGCCCGCGCGCATCTTGCGATCGTGATACGAGAGCTTCTTGAGCAGATCGAGCGCGAGCGCCACGCCGAGCTCCGCCACCGCGTCCGCGTTGCTGTGGGTATTACAAACCGGCACTTGGCAGTTCTGCACCTGCGAAAAATCGAAGGTATCCATACCCGTCCATGGAATCTGGATGAGCTGCAGCTGATCCGCCGCTTCCAGCAGTCCGTGCGTCACATATGGACCCAGCAGTACGTTTGCGCCCTTCATATGCGGCAGCAGCGCTTCCTCCGTATATCCCTCGGGCACGATGAATTCGTACTTGCCCGCGACCTCGCGGTCCAGTCCGTCGCAAATATAGCGGATATCGCCCGCCAGCATACTTCTGGTCAATACAATTTTCGTCATTGTTTACGCGTCCTCCCCATAGCGGTAGCCCTGCAGCAGCGCCGTGGCACGTTCCAAAGTCGCCATCGGTACGGCGAAGGAAAAGCGAACGTGATCGTTCCATTCGGGACCAAACGCAATGCCTGGGGTCGACGCAATGCCCGTTTTGCGCAGCAGATCGGCGCAAAAGGCGTTGGAATCCGCACCGGTAGCGGAAATATCCACAAAGTAGAAGAAACCCGCTTGGGGTCGCACACCTTTCATATAGGGAAGCGCATTGACCGCTTCGTGGAAATAGGCGATGCGCCTTTCCAGTTCCGCTACATAGGGTCCGATATGATCCGGCTCGTGCCGGTAGATGGCGCACGCGCCCTTTTGCACGAACGTGCAGGTGTTGGTATTGATGTGCTGCTGCAGTTTATTCATCTTGCCGATGATCTCGCGCACGCCAATCGCGTATCCCAGTCGCCAGCCCGTCATCGCGTGGGATTTACTAAAGCCGTTGCACACAATGAGCCGATCGCGCGCCTGTGCCTGCGCCGCGAAGCTCACAAAGCCGGCGTCGTTGTATATCAGCTTCTCGTATACCTCATCCGCTACGATATATGCATCGTACTTACGCGCCAACTCCACAATGTGGGAAACCTCCGCCTGTGAAAGCACCATACCCGTGGGATTGTTGGGAGAATTGACCAAAATCGCCTTCGTATGGACGCTGAACGCCTGCTCCAGCGCGCGAATATCGAGCGTAAAATCCCGCTTGAGCGTCACGTTCACAATTTTCGCCGTAGGCTCCGCCAGTTTGACCATTGCCGGATAGCTTACATAGTAAGGCGATATCAAAATCACCTCGTCGTTGGGTTCCAACAGCGCCGCCAGCGCAAAGTACACGGCGGATTTAATGCCCGGCGTCACGATCACTTCGTTTGGGGCGTACTGCGATCCAAACCTCCGGTTGCAGTCCTCTGCGATCAGCCCGCGCAGCTCGGGAAGTCCCTGCGTAGCGGAATAGTGCGTAAAGCCGCCGCGCATCGCCTCTATCGTTGCTTCCGTTACATATTCGGGTGTGGTGAAATCCGGCTCGCCCAGCCCCAGCGAGATTATTTCGCGCCCCTGCGCGCGCATTTCTGCCGCCGCCTGCGCAAATTGATAGGTGAGCGACTCGCCTACTTCCCTTTCAAAACGCATATTATGCCTTCTCCTCTCTACGCACCTGATCCAACGGAGGAATGCGCTTTTCAGCCACTCCCGAGCGCTTCAATACTTTAATCACCGTTTGCAGTATAATTCCCGCGTCGCCCGCGAAGGTTATATTATGAACGTATTCCACATCCTGCTTCAGCCGGTCATCCCACATGAGATAGTTTCTGCCGTGAATCTGTGCAAGTCCCGTAAGACCCGGGCGAACCGCGTGCCTTTCTCTTTCTTCCGAACGATAGTAAGGGAGATATTGTTTCAGCAGCGGTCTGGGACCCACAATGGACATATCGCCCCGCAATATGTTGTACAATTCCGGCAGCTCATCCAAACTCGTACTGCGCAGCACCTTGCCAAACTTCGTCAACCTTTCCGAATCCGGCAATAGCGTGCCGCTCGAGTCACGCGCATCGGTCATTGAACGAAATTTATACAGGCGAAATATCCTCTCGTCTTTTCCCGGGCGCTCCTGCGAAAACAATACGGGTGAACCCAGCTTCATTCTGACCAGCAGCGCGGTAATCCCGATTAGAGGCGACAGCACCGTCAACGCCAGCGCGGAAAATGTAATATCCAACGCGCGTTTGATGAAGCGCTCATAAGGTCCGTGCACCGTATGCCGTATCTTCGCCATGGTTTACACCATCCATCCTCATTCAAAACACCTGTGTATAATCTCGATCACAATCTCCTGCTGTTTGGCGGTCATCTTATTATCGCTCGGCAGGCACAGCCCTCTGTGGAACAAATCCGCCCCCACGTCTACAGCGCCGTTTTCTTGTATGTAGGCGTTGCTGCGTGCCCTGCCGCTGCCGCTCACGGTCACGAACGGATGCATTCTATAAATCGGCTGCATATGCATGGGCTTCCAAATGGGGCGACCCTCCGCGTTAAACGCCGTCAACGCGCCGAGAATCTCCGTGGGACAGCTCTTTCCCGCTTCATGGATATACAGCGCGTCCTTCTCGCCGCGCACCGTTTCGCACATCGCGTCCGAATCAATCAGCATACAGCTGAGCCAGTAATTGGGAACGCTGTTCCCTGCGTCAAACGGATTCATTTGCACCGGTAGGTCGCGAAGACCTTCGCGATAGCGCTCATAAATCGCCCGCTTTTGCGCGATGTGCTCCTCCAGATACGGCAATTGTCCGCGCACAACGCCGGCGATAATATTGCTCATGCGGTAGTTATACCCCAGTTCCTCGTGCTGATACCACGGCGCGTCCTCGCGGCTCTGGGTACTCCACTTCCTCGCTTTGTTCGCGTCCTCCTCAGAATCGGTCAGCAATATGCCGCCCGAGCTGCCCGTAACGATCTTATTGCCGTTGAACGAAAGCACGCTCGCATCGCCGAACATACCGGTCTGTATGCCCTTGTAGGTCGCGCCGAACGATTCCGCAGCGTCCTCCACAATCAGCGCGCCGTGCCGGCGCGCGATATCTCGCAGCGCGTCCATCTTGCCAGGCACGCCGTACAGGTGGGCCAATACAATCAGCTTCACTTCGGGATAGAGCTCGAACGCCTTTTCCAACGCTGCTGGATCCATGTTCCACGTATCCCGCTCCGTATCGACAAACACCGCCTCGCCGCCTTCGTAAGCGACGGGATTCACAGTCGCGTCAAACGTCATATCCGAGCAGAATACCTTGCGCCCTTCCAGCGCGCCATGACCGACTTTGGGCTGCCCATACAGCCGCTCGGCGCAGAGCTTTACCGCCAAATGCAGCGCCGCCGTGCCTGCGGAGAGCCCGACCGCATATTTGCGACCAACCTTGCCGCACACGATGCGCTCCACTTCGTTGATATTCGCGCCTACGGTCGATACCCAGTTTGTCTGAATCGCTTCGTCTACCCAACGCTGCTCGTCGCCATGCATCGTGGGGCTGGAAAGCCAAACCTTCTTTGCAAAGGGCTCGATGCCCTGAAAGCGCGCATCCGCTCTATAGTCCTTCATGCGCTAACGCTCCTTGTTCTATTGATCTTCCTCTTGGGACTTCGCATTCACGCGCTCCGCCTGCACTGCGGGCTTTACCCGCCGCTCGGGGCGATAGGTGGAAACCATCTGCTCCACCAAGTCGCATATGTTTGCTTTATTGGCGTACGCCGCCTGCATCAAGCCCTCCAGCCGGTTCAGGAACACATTTGTATCGAATGGAATCGGACAGCCGATATGAATTAGGTCGTTGTCCGTTTTACGAAGCCCTTCCTCCGCCATGAGCTTTTCTTCATACAGCTTTTCACCCGGGCGCAGCCCCGTGTATTCGATCTTGATATCCACATCTGGTCGATAGCCGGACAAGCGTATGAGATTGCGCGCCAAATCGGCAATCTTTACCGGACTGCCCATATCCAGCACGAATATCTCGCCGCCGTGCGCGTAGGTGCCCGCCAGCATCACGAGACTGACCGCCTCGGGAATCGTCATGAAATAGCGAATAATATCCGGATGGGTCACCGTTACGGGACCGCCCTTTTCAATTTGCTTGCGGAATATGGGTATTACCGAACCGTTGCTGCCCAACACGTTTCCAAAGCGCACCGCCACAAATTCCGTGCGAATGTTTTTAAATACGCTGCCCGTGCCGTCCTTATCCGCGTTCTCATAGCCCAAGTGCGTAAAGAGCTGCGGTATCTCGCTTGCTCTGCCCTGCTTGATCTTATGATCGAACGATTGTATGATCATTTCGCAAAGGCGTTTGCTCGCACCCATAATGTTGGTGGGATTTACCGCCTTATCGGTGCTAATCAGCACGAAGCGCTCGCATCCGTGCACCATGGCGGCGTACGCCGTCTTATAGGTGCCTATGGCGTTGTTCTTGATTGCCTCGCAAGGGCTGTCTTCCATGAGCGGCACGTGCTTGTGCGCCGCCGCGTGGTACACAATTTGGGGGCGATATCGGGAGAACAGCTGGAACACCCTGCGGCTGTCGCGCACGGAGCCGATCAATACCTCCAGATTCAGGTCGGGGTATTTTTCGCGAAGCTCAAGCTGTATGGAATAGGCGTTATTTTCGTATACATCGAATATAATGAGCTGTTTGGGGCCATGCGCGGCAATTTGGCGACAGAGCTCGGAACCGATGGACCCGCCTCCGCCCGTTACCAGCACCACCTTGCCGTTGATGAACTCGTACACCTCGCGCATATCCGCTTGAATGGGTTCGCGCCCCAGAAGATCCTCCACGGCGACCTTTTTCATATCGCTCACCGTCACCTGCCCCAGCACCAGCTGGTACATTCCGGGCAGCTGCCGAAGCGTGCAGCCGGTCTCATTGCAAATTTGCAATATGTCGCGTTTTTCCTGAACCGTAGCGGAGGGAATCGCGAGGTAGATCTTGTTCACGGCATATTGTTTGGCGGCGGCGAGAATGCTGTCGCGCCCGCCCACGACCGGCACGCCGTCGATATAGCGGTGCCATTTGTTCGGGTCGTCGTCGATCAAACAAACCACGCGGTCGCTGATCTCCTTCGCGCCGTGAATATCGCGCAGCAGCATCTGCCCCGCCGCGCCAGCGCCGATGAGCATTACTCGATCCGCGCTGTCCGCCTGCCTGCGCGCGCTGACCAGAAGCAATAGGAAGCGGTAAGAAAAGCGCGCCGCCAGCAGCAATATCAATTGCGCCATCGCGCCCCAGATATGGTAGGATTTGGGCATAGGCTGGCAGATCAGGTTGATGGAAACGGAATGTATGAGCGACATACACAGCGATATGCACGTTACGCGCGCGAGCTCGCGATAGCTGGCGTATTTCCACATACTCCGGTAAAGCTTAAACGCCCAAAATACGCCGCAGCAGAGCACGGCGTATACGGTAATCATGCGCTGATACGCCGTAAGATAGCGAATGGGAATTCGGGAATATGCGCAGTCAAACCGCACCCACAGCGCCAGAAAATAGGCGATGTGTACGGCGATGATATCGTATACCGAAAGGACTGCCGCGGTGAAATGCCAGTTATCCAGTTTGTGCCGATGATCCATGGGTTTTCAATCCTTCGCTCAAAATCAGGTTTCACTATTCTCCGTAGGGCAAATAGGTATACGCAACTGGAAGCTCGTACACCGCTGGTTCGTAGGTGCCCACGCCGGCGCCGCCTTCGTTGAACCAAACGCGCACTTCCTTGACGGGAAGATCCTCCTGCGGGGTGTACAGCAGGGCATGATCGACCGTCCAGTTGCCGGATACGCACGCGCTTACGAACACAAAGCCCTCTTCGCCATTGGAATGAAGGCAGACCAGCTGCACGCCCGATACCAAATAGGAGCAGCCCTTGCGCAGCGTAAAGAGCGTGGGCAGCGCGGGAATATCCTCCGCCGGAACCAGATCCAACGGGTTGAGGCTAATCACGTTTCTACCCGTAGAGCTTCCGCTCAGTGCAAAGCGCCCGTCTTCAAGCGGTTGATAGGTAATGCCCATAGGAAAGGTCTTTTCTTCGGTGCGCAGGTTCTGCACCAGATTGCGCACGGGCGCAGATTCGTTTGGCAAAGCGGTTCCATCGCTCGCGGAATTCGCCTGCTTCAACATCAACGCGTCAAATTCCGCCTCGGTCAGCGTACCGGTCTGTGCAAGCTGGTTGGCGCGCTGATACGCCTCGACCGCCTGCTGCGTTTTTTGCCCGAAGCTGCCGTCCACGCCGTCCGTATAGAAACCAAGCTCGCTCAGCTTTTCCTGCGCCTGCCTTACACGCGCGCCCTGTGAACCGCGCTTGAGCGTACCGCCGTCCGAAGAAACGCTGGCGACGCTTTCCGTCTGCGCAGCGCTTTTGGCGCTGCTCTGCGAGGAACGGCTCTTCGAACCTCCGCCCGACTGTGAAATGGCGGAGGAATCCTGTATGGTGTGGCGCTGCGCGTCGTCAACGGATTCCGCCGATGCGAGCGAAGTAATCCATAGCGCCATGCAGACCATCAAAATCAGCCCGATTGCGAGCCGTTTCGCCTTCATGCTCTTCATAAGCCATCCTCCCATTCCGTGATGGATTCGCGGTCTGTTCCAATAATTTATTGGTAAATGTTGGAATTCATTCTTTATTACAAATTATGGAAAATACTTTCTATTACAGAAAAAACGATTCAAAAAACAGTTCTCCTACCGTTAAAAAGGGCAAAATGACCATAGTTTAAAACCACCGATCGACAGAGCGTAAAACGCCCTGTCGCACTTTTTTCAAAGGCGGCGCGCAGCCGTTACTGCGCGGATTCCTCGATCAGCTCATAGCCCACCCAAACCTTATAGCTAATGCCATCGAAGGAATATTGAATCTGCGCGCGCCCGCGCCTGCGATCGAGCTTGATGATTTCACCCTCGAAGCCGCCCAGCGCGTTCTTTGCCAAGCGCACCCGATCGCCCTCCTGATACGCCTTGAGTATACCGATGGTACCGTCGCACCCAAGCAGCATATTCGCAAAGTCCAGATCGATTCCGGTCAAAACGTAGTTCAACTCGCGCTCTCCCAAACAGCGCAATACGCCGTCCATACGGCAGAGCTCGCGCGGATTGACCTGCGCTTCCTGCGTATACACGAATACGTAGCCCGGCAAATAGTCATGCACCGCTTCAGTAGGCGTGCCCTTCATCCACTTGCGCTGTATGATTTTGGGCGTAATCGCCTTAAAGCCGTACTTCATGGCGATCGCGTTCGCCACCGCGGCGCATTTCACCGTATTACAAAAGTAACAATAGGCAAACAACCGCCATTCGCCCCTCTCCGCTTCAGGCAATGAAAAACCATCCGCCGATTCCCGATCCGCGTTTCAATGTGCAAATATCGTCCGGCGCTTTCGCAACCCGCCATTCCGCACGGTATTGCTTCGCGTCCTTCCTGTCAGCCCTTGCCGCGTTTTTCCCCGCGCCAAGGCACAACTGTACCACGATACAGTCAATTTATTTTACATGATATTCGAGTCATCGTCAACACATTTTGCCGAAAAGCAACGTGAACTCTCAGGAATGCCCAACTTCTTGGAAAATACGCACATCGATTTCAAAATTTAGGGCGTATATTATCAGTAATGAAATCTACTTTTCTTCCTGTGCTTCAATGACTTTGAGCAGTTTTTCCGCGTCGGCATGGTAGTGATAGCCCTGCATTCCGCAGGCAATCGCGCCCTTCACGTTCGTCTCCATGTCGTCCACAAACAGGCATTCTTCCGCGATCAGTCCATATTTCTGCAAAATATATTCGAATATATCCGCGTTGGGCTTAATTTTGTGAATGGGCGCGGAGATGACCAGCCCGTCGAACATTTTCAGTATGGGAAAGATTTCGGCAATGTAGTCCGCGTACACCGTCGGCGCGTTGCTCAATAGATACACGCCGTAGCCGCGCGCCTTGAGCCGAGCCGCCAACGCCCATGTGCCCTCTATGGGCGGCTGCGTGCGAAACCAATCCTGAAAGAAGAAGCGTACCTTCTCCTTCAATCGCTCCGGCACCAAGTCTTCGGATTCATGGGCGTATTCCCAATAATTGCGCGTGCCCGCATCCAAACCGTTCCAATCGCGGTACAGTACGGGTTGTACAATCGGCTGATCCGCCCGGTCGAAATATCGGTCCAGTATATCCTGCACCACGTATTCGCAAATCACGCCGCCGCAATCGAATATTATATTTTTTAGCATACCTACAGCGTCCCCCTATTTCTCGAATTCATCATAAGTATATCAATGCGCGTAATTCGTTGTCAATCGTGGCGCGCTCTTTTCCAAAACTCTACCTGCGCGGACATTTTTCTTCGCCCTCAAGGCGCTCGTATGGTGTATAATACCCTCGCACAACGCATTTGGAGGGTTTCCGCAATGAATCAATCCCGCAGCCGTTTTATTCGCTTCTGCGTGCTTCAAGGGGCGTGGTGGTCGTTCTATGCCGCGATCCCCGGTTTTCTGGTGGCATATATGTCCGATCGCGGACTTTCGGAAAGTATCACGGGCGGTATTCTCGCGCTCGGTCTGCTCACCACATTTTTGGGCGCGTTGTTTTGGGGACGCTTTAACGACCGGCGCGGCGGCGGCAAGTTTTACTATATTTTGGGCAATTGCGCCGCGCTCGCGCTCTGCGCGGCGATGCTTCCGCTGGCGGGCAATGCCGCCGCCATGTTCGTTCTCTACCCATTGTTCGGATTTATGACGGGTTCCGTCGCCACTACGCTGGATGCATGGGTCATTTCCTCCATGCCCGAAAGGCGCGACGCCGTAGGTTTTTCGCGCACCTTCGCCACGCTCGGCTACGCGCTGGTCATGCTGATTGAAGGGCAGTGGATCTCCCGCCACGGCTACGGTATCATGCTTCCGGTTGGCACGGCGCTCATCATTCTATCCGTATGCGCCGCCCTCCGGCAGCCTGAAACGCGCCGCGTTTCGCAGCGCAAGGTCCGCGAGCGCGGCGGAATGGGCGCGTTGCTCGGTATAAGAAATTACCGGCTGCTTTTGCTCATCGTATTCATTACCGGCTTATGCGTCGCACCCATCAACAACATGAAGGCGGTGGTCATTCAGTCCGTCGGAGGCGATGTTTCCCTGCTGGGTCTTGACGCCTTCCTCGGCTGCCTGATTCAGGCGCTATTTATGGCGCTCTCCGGTAAAATGCGCCGCCTGCCCGTTCGGCTCAGGCTGTGCGTGGCCGTGGGTATGCCACTACTGTACGCCGTGCTGGTCATGCTGGCGTCCAGCCCCATATGGGTCATCTGCGGCACCTTCTGCAACGGAATCTCCTATGGCATACTCTTCCCCACCATGCGTGAAATGACGGAATCGAGCGTTTCCGAGGACAACCGCAATACCGCCCACGCGCTGGTGGATACCGCTTACGGCAGCTTATCCGGCATGATCGCCACGGCGACCGGCGGCGCACTGCTTCAGGGCGGCGGGACCAAGCTGCTCGGCTCGGTGTGCGCGGGGCTGCAGCTTATAGCGTTTGCCTTATCTGGGGTTCAGGCAAAGGCGGCAAAAGAGTAAGTCTCCGTTACTGTTCAGCCTACGGCTTCACAGTAAGTGGACGGGGGACACGTCCCCCGCCACTGCCACCCCCCTCAGGGTTTGCTGAAACCGCTATGCGGTTTCCGGGCGCAAAACCTGCAAGGAAGCGGACACATGGTCCGCGTCCTCGCGGCGTACACGCCGCCGCTGCGGATTGAATGTCGGGGGTTGCGACCCCCGACACCCCCATGGGTGAATAGCAACAAGTCTCATTTGTTTTCATAACCAATGGTAGGATTTTTTGAGCTATATATAGACGTTTCGTCCGTTTTCTATTCTCATTCTTAATGAATAGACCCTATTATTTAACTCCCAGCTAAACCGGTATGCAAAATCGAATGCTATAATGAACGTATATTTTGTGAAGCACTGGGGGACGAACAAGATGAAACGAATTGTTTTAACGGGCGGCGGCACTGCCGGTCACGTAACCCCAAATCTGGCATTGATTCCTCGCTTGCAGGCGGACGGCTGGGAGGTACATTACATCGGCGGCGCGCAGAGCGCGGAGGAAGAGCTCATCTCACGCGTTCCAAACATCACCTTCCATACGGTATCCGTGGGCAAGCTTAGAAGATACTTCGATCCTAAAAATTTTTCCGATCCCTTCCGCGTAATCAAAGGCGTAGGACAGGCGACCTCCATCATTCGCAAGCTCAAGCCCAACGTGTGCTTTTCCAAAGGCGGCTTCGTATCTGTACCCGTGGTATTCGGCGCGAAACTGAACGGCGTGCCCATCGTCATTCATGAATCGGATATGACGCCCGGTCTGGCCAACAAGCTCAGCCGTCCCTTCGCCAAAGTGGAATGCTGCACCTTTCCGGAGGCGGTCAAATACGCGCACGGCAAGGGTATTTACACCGGTACGCCCATACGCCCCGAAATTCTCTCCGGTGATCGCGAAAAGGGGCGCAAGCTTTTCGGGTTGAACGGTCAGCAGCCGGTGCTCATGGTAGTGGGCGGCTCTTCCGGCGCGCGCGCCATCAATCAGGCGGTGCTGGCGGCGCTTCCACAGCTCACCAGTCACTTTCAGGTGCTGCACCTGTGCGGCAAGGGCAACAGCTCCGCATCGCTCAACGGCACGCCCAATTACGTGCAGTGCGAATATCTAAACGAGGAAATGGCGGACGCCTACGCCTGCGCG
Organism: Clostridia bacterium; assembly: GCA_017460585.1. Lineage (GTDB taxonomy): Bacteria > Bacillota > Clostridia > Christensenellales > Aristaeellaceae > Faecivicinus. The sequence goes on along the minus strand of JAFUAR010000045.1, from coordinate 488 downwards.
GATGTGATGATCTCCCGTGCCGGCGCGAACGCTCTTTGTGAAATACTGGCGCTGCGCAAGCCCGCGCTGCTCATTCCCTACCCCAAGGGTGCGAGCCGCGGCGACCAGCTGCTGAACGCCGAATCCTTCCGGCAGCGCGGCTTCAGCAGGGTGCTCCTGCAGGAGGATATTACCACCGAGAAGCTGGTATCGGAAGCCGTGCAGCTCTACCATACGCGCGGCAGCCTGTACGATGCGATGAGCGCGGACTCCGCGGGCGTCAATGGGCTGGACGCGGTGCTGGAACAAATATACAAATACGCGAAATAACCCAAATCGATCCAACAACCGGCGATTCCTTCTGAGATTCGCCGGTTGTTTTTACTCTTTATTAATTGCGTCGTTTACCCCGCGACCTTCACCTTGACCGTAGCCTTCACGCCGTCGGAGGTTACGGTAATGGTAGCGGTGCCATTCTTCAAAGCGGTCACCATACCGTTCTCATCCAC
>JAFUAR010000044.1 GCA_017460585.1 Clostridia bacterium | reverse complement strand
GCGTCCTCGTTCTTTTCGAGCGCCCAGAGGAATTTCACCGCAAAGCGCTCCTTGGCAAATTCAATCAGCGCGCCGCCGACGCCCTGATTTTGGAAAAAGTAATCCACGTACAATTCCACAATCTCGTCGCCCTCAATGCGAATGAGTCCCTTCACAATGCCGTCTTCATCATACACGAATATGTGGTCGAGCTTGTCGGGCTGTCCGTATTCCTGCGCCACGGGCAGCACCTGCAATTCGCCGAAGGAATAATCGTCGTTTTGAAAAATCGGGCGGAATTTGATGCGCTTCACAAACACCAGTATTTCCGCAATTCTGGAGCGATCCGCGTATTTTGCCTTGCGTATGACCGCGTTTGCCATATAAGCCTCCGTTCAGCTCTGCAGGTGCTTTTGCCGCTCGGCGTGCGCCTTTTCCAGCTTGATGCGCCTGCGGTTGATGACCTCTTCGCTCTTGGGCTGTATGTCGCCCGCCTGCGTGAGCGCCCACTTGGTCATAGCCGGACCCACCAGCTCGTATACCAGCACCGAGAACAATATGATATTGCGAATGATCTGCCCGTCCGCGCCCAGCTCGCTGGCGGTTACGCACATCCCCAGCGCCACGCCCGCCTGCGGCAAAAGCGTGATGCCCAAATACTTCGTAACCTTGGGCTCGCAGCCCGCCGCCTTACAGCTGCCGTACGCGCCCACCAGCTTGCCCAAGGAGCGGAACAGTATGTATACCACGCCGATGCCGATAATTGCCGCATCCTGAAATACGTTCAGTTCGAGCTCCGCGCCGCTCACCACGAAGAACAGCACGTACAGCGGCGAGGTCCATTTTTCGCTCTTTTCCATGAGGTCGGCGGAGAGCGGACACAGGTTGCAGAACATGGTGCCCAGCATCATGCACACCAGCAGCGAGGAGAACGATACGTGCAGCGCGCCGATATCGAACTCCAACATCGCCAGCGCCACCGTGAGCAGCACGAAGCCGATGGTGAGCGACAGGCGGTTCGAATTGGAATTGAACAGCTTTTCCAGCTGCGTCAGCAGCCAGCCCATGAACGCGCCCAGCGCCAGCGAGAGCACGATTTCCACCAAAGGCTCTACCACGATGGAGAGCATATCGAATTCGCCCAGCGACATCGCCTTGGCAATGCCGAAGGATACCGCGAACACCACCAGCCCCACCGCGTCGTCCAGCGCGACCACGGGCAGCAGTATGTCGGTGAGCTTGCCCTTGGCCTTGTACTGGCGTACGACCATGAGCGTGGCGGCGGGGGCGGTCGCCGTGGCGATGGCGCCCAGCGTAATCGCGGCGGGAATGGAGAGCTTGTCTCCGCCCAATATGAAATGCAGCGCAATGAGCGCCACATCCACAAACAGCGCCGCCACCAGCCCCTGCACAATGCCTACGATGGTCGCCTGACGCCCCGTCTTCTTGAGCGAGGAGAGGCGGAATTCATTGCCGATGGCGAAGGCGATGAACCCCAGCGCCACTTGAGAGATGAGCTTGAGCTTTTCCACGGCGTCCATGCTGACAAAGCCGACGCCGCCCACGCCCATTCGCCCCAGACAATAGGGACCGATCAGCACGCCGGTAATGAGATACGCGGTCACGGCGGGCAGCCCGAAGCGCTTGATGACGCGCGTCATTAACAGACCCAATATGACCGCCAGCGAAATGGATAACAGTGTGGACAAATTGATCGCCTTCATTCCTAGAGAATTGGTTTGGTTCAAAACAATCGCCATTATATGCTCCGTGTGTTACGATTGTTCGCCCAATTCGGAAAAGAAGTAGCGTTTAGCGCAAAAAAGCGGCGGTCATTCGACCGCCGCTCAGGTTACCGATAAAGCCCGCAGCCGCATAAGACTTGCCGAAAAGACGATTCTCTTGTGGTTGCAGGCTTTCTAAACGGTCTGCCGGTATGTTGAATTTGTCAAAATACAAAGCGGCGGTCATGCGACCGCCGCTTATGGGTTAAGCCTTACGATATTCCGTTGGGGAACTTGATCTGGAATAGCTCGTCAATCTTTGCCTGCGTTTCCGGATCCGCCTCGCCGGTGGCGGGCAGACCTACGGACGACTGGAAGGTGGAGACCGCGGTGGCGGAATCCTTGCCGTACACGCCGTCCGCCTCGCCGGACATATAGCCCAGCGCAATCAGCTTCTGCTGTAGCAGATACGCGCCGTAGGCGTAGGTGGTGCGCTTGTAGGTGACGGGAGCCTCGTCGTAGGGCTGCAGCGCGGGAGCCGTGCGCCCCTCGATGGGCTCGGTGAGCGCGGCGGTTTCGTTATCCGGATAGCCGAACATCTGGTTCAGGGTGACCAAGCGGTAGCCCTGCCCAACCGCGTAGGGAATGAACTCCTCCAGCTTCTGCGTGTCGCCGTTGGTGGTGTGGAACAGGTACACGGTGCCCGGCGCGAGCGACGCCTTGATATCCTCAATTTCGTTCTTGCTGCCGCTGTACTTCCAGTGGGCGATGCCCGCGTAGCCCAGCTGGCTGCAATAGGCGTGAATGCGCTGGTCGTCCTTGGCGCTGCCGCCCTTGGGGCGCAGGAAGTGCACCGAGTATTCCACGCCCAGTATGGAACTCAAGGAGAGGTTCTGCTGGTAAATTTCCCAAGCGAGCTCCTCGTCGGTGCAGTTATACAAACCGTTGTGGGTCATGGTGTGGTTTTCCAGCTCCATGCCGTTCTCCCAAGCGAAGCGCAGCACGTCGGCCTGCTCCGCCTTGACCGCGTTTTCGCCCACGGGGAATATGGTGAGCTTCGCGCCGTTATCCAGCGCCACGTTCACGATGGTTTGCAGATTTTCCGCCTGATATACGTCGTCCACCGTAATGGCGATGATGTTTTCCGGCGTATCGGAGTGATCGAATACCGGCAGGAAGCCCGCCTCGGCGACGGGGCGATACACGGAATTTGCCGAGGTATCCAGCACCGTGGGTCCGGGCGTAGTCGCGGGCGTGGGCTGCGGGGTATCGATGGTGAGCATCGGCTCCGCCGTCGCCTCGCTGGTTTCGGTCTGCGTAAGCGGCGGCTGCTGCACCGGATCCGGCGCATTGCGGCGGCGCAGCACCAGAATCAATACTACAATTAATATTACGGCGAGCACTCCCGCCGCTGCGGCGATCAATAAACGGCGGTCGCGCTGCCTGCGGCGGCGCGCGCCTGCGCCTCTTCCATAATTCATAACGCGTCCTCCCGAAGGAAAAATCAGGGTATACAACCCTCTTCTTATCCAACTTTCATTATAGGAAATCATGTAAACGGTGTCAAGGCGCGGCGCGCCCGCAACATGGAACGTTCGTTCGAAAAAAATGCGACAGAAATCGATAACAACGGCGGATAACAGTTTCTTAATAAGTTTGAATTGCACGTAAAATTCTCAAGGTACCTTGATATTGACTTTTTGCCGTGTTATACTGGCGCAGGACGGGAGATGAAGCCATGAATTTAGAAGAACGCAAGCGTTTGGAGGAGGAACTGACCGATTTGCTGCGCGTTTGCGGGCATCGGGTGTTTCATTCCAGCGCGCGTGGGCGCGGGCAGACCGCCATATTGCAGCTGCTCAGTCAAAACGGCGCGATGCCGCAAAAGGACATTCAGGAACGTATGAATATACAATCCGGCTCGCTCAGCGAACTGGTGAACAAGCTGGAGGGGCGCAGGTTGCTGGTGCGCGAGCGCGACGAGAGGGACCGCCGGCGCGTGCTGCTGTGCTTAACGCCGGCGGGCGAGGCGGCGGTACGGCACCGTATGTCTACGCCGCTGGTTTCCATAGGGTACGACGGCATTACGGATGGGGAGCTGCAAACGCTGCTCGCGCTGTTGAACAGAGTGAAGGACGGCTGGAAGGAGGAGCCCCGCGCGGAGCAGGCTCCGTAAGGGGAGAACGATATGCGCTATTTGGGAAAGATACTCAAAAAGTACAGAGGCTTCATTGCGCTCACCATGGTCATTAAGCTGCTGGGCACATTTTTGGAGCTGCTGCTGCCCTACGTGCTGGAGCACCTGATCGATAACGTGGCGCCCACGGGCGACCGCGCGATGGTGCTGATTTGGGGTTTGGCGATGGCGGTGCTGGCGGTGCTGGTGCGCACGCTGAACGTATCCTCCAACCGCATGAGCGTGCGCACCGCCCGCGAAGCGGCGCGCGAAATGCGCACGGAGCTGTTCCACGTGTCGCTCAACCTCTCCGGCGCGCAAATGGACGAATTCGGTCTGCCCTCTATCACCTCGCGCATGACCGCGGATTCGTACAACGTGCAGAACTTCATTCGCGCGGCGCAGACCATGGGGGTGCGCGCGCCCATTATGATGATTGGCGGCATCGCCATTACGCTCACCATGGATCGGGGCTTGGCGATGATACTGTGCTTCATGGTGCCGATTATGATTGTGCTGGTCATTCTCATTTCCAAACGCGGCATTCCCATGTTCGATCAGGTGCAGCGCGGCATGGACGATATGGTGCGCATTATGCGCGAAAACATCACCGGCATCCGCGTGGTCAAAGCGCTCTCCAAGGAGGACTACGAAAACCGCCGCTTCACCACCTCGAGCACGGCGTTTGAGCGCTTGGACGCCAAGGCGAGCTTCATTATGGCGCTGCCGGGACCCATGGTGACGCTGTTTTTGAACGCGGGGCTCACGCTGGTGGTGCTGATCGGCGCGCGGCGCGTCAACGGGGGGCAAACCGAGCCCGGGGTCATTTTGGCGTTCCTCACCTATTTTAATATGATTTTGATGGGCGTAATGGCAATCAACCGCATATTCATGATGCTGTCGAAGGCGAACGCTTCCGCACAGCGCATCGCCAAGGTGGTCGAGCTGCAGGACGACCTTCCCGTGCTGCCCGAAGCCGAGGGCGCGCACACCGACCGCGAGGGCTTTTTGGTGTTCGACCACGTATCCTTCAGCTACGAAGCGGGCAATACGGACGCCTCGGTCGGCGCGCACGGCTTTGCGGGCGCGGCGCGCGAGCAGTGCTTGAAGAATATTGACTTCTCGGTGAAGAAGGGTGGTTCGCTGGGCATTATCGGCGCGACCGGCAGCGGCAAGACCACCATCGTGAATCTGCTGATGCGCTTCTACGACCCGCAGGAGGGGCGCGTGTTCGTGGATGGGCGCGACGTGCGCACCTACGATCGCGACGAGCTGCGCCGCAAGTTCGGCGTGGTGTTTCAAAACGACGCGATTTTTGCCGATACCATTACCGAAAATATCGCCTTTGGGCGCGCCTTGGGCGAAGACGAGCTGCGCGCGGCGAGCGCGGACGCGATGGCACTGAACTTCATAGAAGGCTACGGCGACGGCTTCGAGCACATGGCGGATATTCACGGCGCGAATTTCAGCGGCGGGCAGAAGCAGCGCCTGCTCATTTCCAGAGCGCTGGCGGGCAAGCCTGAGGTGCTGATTTTGGACGACGCCTCCAGCGCGCTGGATTACCGCACGGACGCCTCGCTGCGCAAGGCAATTCGCGAACACCACAGCGAAGCGACCACCATTGTGGTGGCGCAGCGCATCAGCTCCATTATGGCGCTGGACGCCATTATTGTAATGGACGAGGGCGAGATGATCGGCTACGGCACGCACGAGCAGCTTATGGAGCGCTGCCCCGTGTATCGCGAGATCTATAAGGTGCAAATGGGGGAGGCGGCATAATGGCGAAGAACGATTCCATCATGAAAAAGCCCCGCGATACGCGCGGCTCGCTGCGCAGGCTCGCGGTTACCCTCAAGCCGTTTCGGCTGTGGCTGGCGAGCGTGGTGGCGCTGTGCCTCGTTGCCAACGTATTGTCGCTGCTGGGTCCGACCCTCGCCGGTTCCGCCATTAACGAAGCGGCGGCGGGCAAGGGAAAGGTCAATTTCGACCGCGTGACGACCTTCGCGCTGCGTATGCTGGCGTGCTATGTGGCGTCCTCGGTCATGACCATCGCCATCAACCTGATTATGGTGCACATTAGCAAGCGGTTCGCGGGCATACTGCGCGAACAGGTGTTCGCCAAGCTCATGCGCCTGCCGGTGGGCTATTTCGACCGCCATCAGGCGGGCGATATCATCAGCCGCGTGTCGTACGATATCGACGTGATCAGCACCTGCATGGCGAGCGATATTACCTCCATATTGACCAGCGTGGTCACGGTGGTAGGTTCGCTCGTGATGATGATCGTCATCTCGCCCGCGCTGGCGCTCATGACGCTGGTCACCATACCGCTGGCGGTGTCGTACACCACGTGGATGCGCAAAAAGACCCAGCCGAGGTATTCCAAAAGGTCCAAAAGCTACGGCGTAATGAACGGCTTTGTGGAGGAAATGCTCTCGGGGCAGAAGACCATTCTCGCGTACGCCTACGAGGGCAATGTGGAGGAAAAATTCGAGGGCATCAACGAAAACGCCGCCGAAGCGTACTACGACGCGGAGTATTACGGCTGCGCCATCGGTCCCACCGTGGGCTCCATCAACAATGTGGGTCTGTGCTTAATCGCCGTGTTCGGCTCGCTTATGTATATGGCGGGGCGCATTACGCTGGGGCAGATTTCATCGTTCGTATTGTATTCGCGCAAGTTCTCCGGTCCCATCAATGAAATTGCCAATATCATTAACGAGCTGTACTCCGCGCTGGCGGCGGCGGAACGCGTGTTCAACCTGCTGGACGAGCCCGAGGAGCTGGTGGACCGCGAGCACGCCCAAGCGCTGCAAAACGTGCGCGGCGACGTATCGCTGGAGCACGTGGCGTTCGGCTACACGCCCGATCAGCCCATCATTCACGATTTGACCATGCGCGCGGACGCGGGTCGGCTCGTGGCCATTGTGGGACCGACCGGCGCGGGCAAGACCACCATTATCAACCTGCTCATGCGCTTTTACGATGTGGACGCCGGCTGCGTGGCGGTAGACGGCGGCGATATACGCGATTACACCCGCCGCAGCCTGCGCGGCGCCTACGCCATGGTGCTGCAGGATACGTGGGTGTTCCGCGGCACTATATTCGAAAACATCGCCTACGGCAAGGAAAACGCCACCATGGAAGAGGTGGTCGCCGCGGCGAAGGCGGCGCACATTCACCCCTTCATCATGCGCCTGCCGCAGGGTTACGATACGGTGGTATCCGAGGATGGCGGCAACATTTCCAAGGGGCAAAAGCAGCTGCTCACCATCGCAAGGGCAATGCTGTACAACGCGCGTATGCTGATTTTGGACGAGGCGACCTCCAATGTGGATACCTCCACCGAGCGGGAAATTCAGCGCGCCATGCGCGACCTCATGCGCGATAAAACGAATTTCGTTATCGCCCATCGCCTGTCCACCATACAGCACGCCGATCTCATACTGGTGCTGAATCAGGGCGACGTGGTGGAGCAGGGCACGCACGAGGAGCTCATGCGCCGCAAGGGCTTTTACCACAAGCTGTATACGGCGCAGTTCGAATAAATATACAATTACTATTATAATAATGCAATGTAAATATCACTTTCGGGGGCGCTTCGGCGCCCCTTTGGTCGCTGAAAGGGGCGGAAACGGCGCAATCACACAAGAAAAATGAAGATCACGGTAATATTCCGTGAATCACCGCCTAAGCCCACCGTGAACCACGGTATTTCACCGTGAAAATCCGCCTATATCCAATCCAATCCGAATCCAAATCCGAATCCATATCCGAATCCATATCCGAACTAGAGAGAGTGTGCACGGTGCGCGACAAAACAATATCACGGTGAAACGCTGTGCGTATGGACCCCGGGCGCTGCCGCGCGCTCCTCAAAGCCCTCGAAGGGGCAAAAACGCATGAAAAACGAAAATAACGAAAAAAAATGGGAATTCCGCGTTTCGCGATTGACGTTTTTCGCTCCAAGGGGTATAATGTGTGTTTGTTATGAAACATACTGGGATGGTTGGGCAATTCAGCCATCGACAGGGAGGAAAAGACATGAAGGGCAAAAGTATCGCCAAACTCACGGTCACACTGGTGCTGATCGTGCTGTTCACCCTGCTGGCGGTGTTCGGTCTAAGGCTGAACCGCTATTACAGCATCAAGCCGGTCGGTCAGGCCATCAGCCTCGGACTGGATCTGCAGGGCGGCATCTCCGCGGAGTATATGGCCACGGACAGCACGGTTGAAAACTTCGATTCGCTCATGGATTCCACGGTGTCCGCGCTGCGCGAACGCCTGACCAACGCCGGCTTTACCGAGGCGAACGTATCCCGCCGCGGTTCCGACCGCATCGGCGTGGAGATTCCGGGCGTGGAAAACCACGAAGAGGTCATCAACATCATCGGCACCCCCGCGCATCTCGAATTCCGCGCGCCCAATGGCGACGTGGTGGTCGAGGGCAAGAACATCAAGAACTGCGCGGTGAGCTACGCCAACGACGCGCAGACGCTCTACGGCGTGTCCTTTGAGCTGGACGACGAGGGCACCAAGGCGTTTGCCGAGGCGACGCAGACCTATCTGGGTCAGGCGATCTCGATCTACATGGACGACGATCTGATCTCCGCGCCCATCGTCAATTCCGCCATTCCCAACGGTCAGGGTCAGATTACCTCCTCCAGCTCCTCTAGCTCCGAGGAAAGCTATAACTGGGCGCGCGATTTGGCGCTGCTCATCCAGTCCGGCGCTCTGCCGCTGGATATCACCGAGGTGGAGACCCGCTCCGTATCCGCCACGCTGGGTATGCAGGCGATCGACGGCGCGGTGCTCGCCGGTCTCATCGGTCTGATTCTGGTCATTCTGTTCATGATCGCGATGTATCGCCTGCCGGGCGTCGCCGCCTCCATGGCGCTGTGCATCTACGTGCTCATCGTGTTCTACGCGCTGGCGCTTACGGGCGCGCAGCTCACGCTGCAGGGCATCGCGGGTATTCTGCTGGGTATCGGCATGGCGGTTGACGCGAATGTAGTTATATTCGAGCGCTTCCGCGAGGAGCTCAAGCAGGGTCGCACCCCCGCGAACGCGGTGAAGTTTGGCTTCCGCCACGCCGTCGCCGCGGTTATCGATTCCAACGTCACTACGCTGATCGCCGCGGGCGTGCTGTTCGCGCTGGGCACCGGCTCCATCAAGGGCTTTGCGCTCACGCTGGGCATTTCCATCGTCGCGTCGCTGTTCACCGCGGTGCTGGTTACCCGCTGGCTGCTGAACGCGATTTGCAATTTGGGCATTCGCGGCAACGCGGCATATACGCGCTAAGGAGGGCATGGTCATGAAGAGAGTATATACGGGACGCACGCGCCTCTTCCTTTGCATTTCCGGCGCGATCATCATCGTTGCGCTGATCATGCAGATTTGCGGCGTTGGTTTGAATATGGGCATCGACTTCACCGGCGGCTCCATTCTGGAGTACTCCGTGGGTGAGGATTACGATATCAACGATGTAAACACCATTCTTTCCTCTATGGGCTATGGCGACGCGCAGGTGCAGAAGGCTGCTCCCTCCGCCGCGAGCGTAGCGCTGCAGGAAAGCCTGAAGGCACAGGCGGTCGCCGCCGAGGAAGCGGTAGAAGCCGTTGCCGAAGAAGCGACCGAGGCGGTCGAAGAGGCTGCGGAAGCGGTAGAGGAGACTGCCGAAGCCGCGACCGAAGCGGTAGAGGAAGTCGCGGAAGAAGCGACCGAAGCGGCGGAAGAGGCTGCGGAAGCGGCGGAAGAAGCCGTGGAAGAAACCGCCGATGCGGCTGAGGAAGCCGTGGAGGAGACCGTAGAGGAAGCGCCCGTGACGCGCCTGCTGTCCGACGATAAGTCCGGCGTGGTCGCCGACGGTCAGACCGACCTGCAGATCCGCCTGAATCTGGCGGACGAGGCGGGCGATATGGAAAAGAGCCTCGACAAGGCGGTTCTGGGCGTGCTCGCCTCCGCCACCCGCACCAACTACCAGCAGCTGACCGCCGCCGCCATTTCCGAAGGCGGCTACGACAGCAGCTATTCCGGCGGCTACGTGCTGGAATACGATATGGGCGGCACGTTTGACGCATCCGCCGTGCAGTCCGCCATTGAAGCGGCGTTTGCCGAGGACGGCGTTTCCTACAACAGCATTTCCGTAACCAGCTTCGATCCCGCCGCGCAGGTCGCGGAAGAGGAGACCGAGGCGGTTGCCGAAGCCGAGGAAGAGACCGAAGCCGTAGAAGACGAAGCGGTCGAAACCGAGGAGACCGAAGAAGTCGAAGAGACCGAGGAAGTCGAGCAGGAAGAGGTGAACGGCACTTCCCTGCGCGTGCTGGTGGATTTGAACGACATTACCAGTCAGGTGCGTTCGGTGCTGGAGCGCGAAATGGTCGCCAAGTATCCGGGCTTCCACTTCATCTCCATCGATCATGTCAGCGCCATTGCCGGTCGCGACCTGATCTCCAACGCGGTAAAAAGCCTGCTGATCGCGTTCGCGCTCATGCTGGTGTACATCGCCATACGCTTCGACCCGCTGTCCGGTCTGGCGGCGCTGTTCGCGCTGGCGCACGACGTGCTGATTATGATGAGCTTCATGGTGTTCTTCCGCTGGCGCTTCCAGGTGAACAGCTCCTTCGTGGCGGCGGTGCTCACCATAGTGGGTTATTCCATCAATAACACCATCATCATCTTCGACCGCATTCGCGAGAATGTGAAGAAGCCCGGCTTGACCCAGCTGCCCAGAATGGACATTGTGGAAAAGAGCGTTGCTTCCACCATTTCCCGCACCATCAATACCACCATTACTACCATGATCACTCTGGTTTGCCTGTATATCTTCGGCGTGGAATCCATTAAGCAGTTCGGCTTCCCGCTGATCGTAGGTATGCTGGCGGGCACCTACTCCTCCGTGCTGCTCTCCGGTCAGGTTTGGGCAATGTGGAGCGAGAAGCTCAGAGCGAAAAAGGCGAAGTAATTTGCACCCTTCAATCAGGAATCGACCCGAATGGGTTGGTTCCTGATTCGTTTACCCATGAAATCAGTTTTGCGAGGGAACCATGCTCAATTACCGTTTGCGCGAAGCCGTGCTTTCGCCGTTTCCCCGTCCGGAGGAGATGCACACCGTGGTGCACAAGCTGCTGATTCACCGAGGGATCGATTCCCCGGAAGCGGCGCGGCGTTTTTTAAATCCCACCGCCGATGATTTGTGCGATGCCATGCTGCTCAGCGACATGGAACCTGCGGTGCGGCGCATTCGCGCGGCGATTTCGGCGCGCGAGCCCATTTGCGTGTACGGCGATTACGATGTGGACGGCGTGAGCGCCTCGGCAATACTGGCGCATTTTCTGCGCGCGCAGGGCGCTGCGGTGCGCGTGTACCTGCCCTCCCGCCACGAGGAGGGCTACGGCTTGAACGAGCGCGCCGTGCGCGATATCGCCATGCATAGCGCGCTGATGATTACGGTGGACTGCGGCGTGACTAACGTGGCGGAGGTTGCGCTGGCGAAGGCGCTGGGGCTGAGCGTGGTGGTGACCGATCACCACCGCCCGGGTACCGCTCTGCCGGACTGTCCCACCGTCAATCCGCTGCTGAACGGCTATCCCTTTCCCCACCTGTGCGGGGCGGGCGTGGCGTTCAAGCTGGTGGAGGCGCTCTCCGACCGGCAAACTGCGCTGGAATACGTGGATATCGCCGCGCTGGCGACCGTGGCGGATGTGGTGGCGCTGACCGGCGAGAACCGCGTCATCGTGCGGCTGGGTCTGGAGCGTATGAACCGCGAACCGCGCCCAGGGCTCCGCGCGCTTCGGCAGTGCGCGTATTTGCAGGAAAAGCGCATCTCCGCGGGCAATATCGCCTTTCAAATTGCGCCGCGCTTGAACGCGGGCGGGCGCATGGGCAGCGCGCTGCGCTCCCACGAGCTGCTGCTCGCGCCGGATATGGAAACGGCGCTGATGCTGGCGCAGGCGCTGGAGGCGGAGAACGATCGCCGCAAGGACGAGGAGGCGCGCATACTGGCGCAGGCGGAGGAGCAGATTGCCCGTCTGCGCTTGCCCGAGCGCCGCGCCATTGTGCTGTGCGGGGACGATTGGAACGCCGGCGTGATCGGTCTGGCGGCGGGGCGCATTGCGGAAAAGTACCACTATCCCGCCATATTACTCTGCGCGCGCGAGGGCGTGCTCACCGGCTCCTGCCGCAGCATTCCCGGGGTGGATATTCACGCCGCGCTCACGGCGGTGCAGTCGCACTTTGTCCGTTTCGGCGGGCACAGGCAGGCGGCGGGGCTCACCATGCGCGCCGAGGAGCTGCAGGGCTTCATTGCCGATTTGGAGGCGTGGCTCGGCGAGAACGTGCCGCCTGAGGCGTGGATTCCGGAGAAGGAGTACGATATCGAGGTGCCGTTCGACGCGCTCAGCGAGGCGCTGGCGGTCGCGCTGGAAGCCGTGGAGCCCACGGGCTACGGCAACCCTTCGCCGGTATTTCGCACCACCGCCCATGTGGACGGCGCGCGCGCGGTCGGGGCAAACGGCGCGCACCTGAGCCTTACGCTCTCCGGCGCGGGAAGCCAGCGCAGGGGCATATTCTTTGGCGAGGGCGCACAGGCGGGCGCGCTGCCGGATACGGCGGATATACTGTATACGCCCAAGATCAATATCTTTCAAGGGCGCAGCAGCGTGCAGGTCGAACTGCGTGCGCTGCGGGCGGACGATGTTCGGGCGGAGCTGCGCCGAAAAATGCAGGATGAAGCGCATATACAGCATGATTTCTTAACAGACAGCATTTATAATAGTAAAATCAAGTTTTTTTATCCTGCGACAAAGCGCGCGGATATGGAGCTTTTGCGCCAATCTCTGCGCGAACGCTGCCAAGGCGTATTGCTGGCGGTGGCGGATGGAGCGCAGGCGGACGCCCTCATGGAGGCGCTGGGCGATATCCCGCTCGAACTGTGCGTGGGCGCGCTGCGCGAGGACGCGCGCTGCTTCAATACGCTGTGGGTCTATCCCGTTGGCGAAGCGCGCGGCGCGTGGACCCATGTCTTTTCCTTCGGTGTGCCGGTAGCGGCAGAGGGCGCGCAAACGCATATGCTCGCGCCCATCGCGCCCATCTGGCAGGCGCTGCCGGATATTGACGGGCTGCGCGCGCTGTATCAGGCGTGCCGCAGGGTCTCGCAGGGCGCGGAGCGGTGGTATACGCTGCACCAGCTGCTGTATCTGCTCTCGTCGCACGCGGGGCTATCCACCGCGGGCTGCCTCATGGGGCTGTTCGCCCTGCGGGACGCGGCGCTCATATCGTTCGAGCCAAACGGCGTGCCGGTATTGCGCATGGAGCGCGTGCGCAAGGTCGACCCCACGCAAAGCGAAACCTATATGGCGCTGGAAAGTATGCGAAGGCTGTAAGTATTTAGGAAGGGGGAAGCGCGGATGAACGCAACCAATCCCTATATCGGCGTAGAAGAGCTGATCGCCAAAATTGCGAAATACCATCCGGAGGATGATATGGAGCTGGTGCGCCGCGCGTATGCCTTTGCGGAACAGGCGCACGCCAACCAATTCCGCAAGTCCGGCGACCCCTATTTCTCGCATCCCTGCGCGGTCGCGGTGATATTGGCGGACCTCATGCTGGATGCGACCACCGTGGCGGCGGGGCTGCTGCACGACTGCGTGGAGGATGTGGACGGCATCACCCAGCAATCCATTTCCGAATCCTTCGGGCCGGAGGTCGCCGTGCTGGTGGACGGCGTGACCAAGCTGAACCAATTGAACTTCTCCTCGCGCGAGGAGGCGCAGGCGGAGACCCTGCGCAAAATGTTCCTCGCCATGGCGAAGGATATTCGCGTGGTGCTCATTAAGCTGCCGGACCGCCTGCACAATATGCGCACGCTCAAGTTCCAAAAGCCGGAGCGGCAGGTGCCCATCGCGCGCGAGACGCTGGATATATACGCCCCGCTGGCGCATCGCTTGGGCGTGTATACCATTAAGTGGGAGCTGGAGGACCTCTCTCTGCGCTACCTCGACCCCGACGCGTTTTACGAGCTGGTGCGGCTCATCGGCATGAAGCGCGACGAGCGCGAAAAGCTGGTGGCGGAGGTGACGCAGGAGCTCAAGTCCAAGCTGTGGGAAACGGGCATACGCAAGTGCGAAATCGATGGTCGCCCCAAGCACCTGTATTCCATTTACAAAAAGATGAAGGGTCAAAACAAGACCTTCGACCAGATTTACGATTTAATCGCCGTGCGCGTTATTGTAAATACGCAAACGGACTGCTATCACGTGCTGGGCATTGTGCACGCCACGTGGCCGCAGGTGCCCGGGCGCTTCAAGGATTATATCTCCGTGCCCAAGGCGAATATGTACCAATCGCTGCACACCACGGTGGTGACGCAGGGTCGCCCGTTCGAGGTGCAGATTCGCACCTTCGAAATGCACCGCATTGCCGAATACGGCATCGCGGCGCACTGGCGCTACAAGGAGGGCAAGGCGGCGGACGAGCTCGATAACAAGCTGAGCTGGCTGCGGCGCATACTCGACTGGCAGGGCGACGTGCGCGATTCCGCGGGCTTTGGCGAAATGCTCAAGGTCGACCTGTTTGCCGACGAGGTGCTGGTATTCACCCCCAAGGGTGAAATCGTATCGCTTCCGCGCGGCGCCACGCCGCTGGATTTCGCCTATCGCATTCATTCGGCGGTGGGCAACCGCTGCATCGGCGCCAAGATCAATCACCGCATCGTGCCGCTCAACAGTATGCTGGAAACGGGCGACTTCGTGGAGATCATGACCTCGTCCTCCTCGCGCGGTCCCTCGCGCGACTGGCTGAATATTGTAAAGACCAGCGAGGCGAAGGCGAAGATTCGCGCGTGGCTCAAAAAGGAAGAGCGCGATGAAAATATCGTCCACGGCAAGGATATGCTCGAAAGGGAAGCCAAGCGACTGGGCTACGGGCTGGGGCAGCTGACCAAAACGGAGTATATCGAAACGCTGTATAAGCGCTACTCCGTGCAGTCGCTGGAGGATATTTGCGCCATGGTGGGCTTCGGCGGCTTGAGCACCCAGCAGGTGCTGAACCGCTTGGTGGATGAATACAAAAAGGCACACAAATCCGAGGAGAGCGCGCTGCCGCCCGTGAACGAATCCCGCGAGGAGGCGCAGCCGCAAAAGCGGGAAAAGACCACCAGCTCCAACGGCGTGATTGTGAAGGGCGAAAGCGGTATGCTGGTGCGCTTCGCCAAGTGCTGCAACCCGCTGCCGGGCGATAAGATTATCGGCTACATTACGCGCGGACGCGGCGTTTCCGTGCACCGCGCGGACTGCGTGAGCCTGCAGGACGACGGCATGGAACCGGAGCGCTTGATCGAGGTAAGCTGGGAGGATCAGTCCGCCAATTCCACCTACGAGGCGGAGATCCGCGTCATTTCCTACAACCGCACGGGGCTGCTGGCGGAGCTTTCGGTCACGTTCGCCAGTCAGGAAATTCCCGTAAACGCCATGTCCGCTCACGCGGCGAAAAACGGCACCTATGTGTTTCATGTGACCATTACCATTAAGAGCACGCAGCAGCTCAACAAGATCATTCGCGACCTGAGCCGTATTCCGGATGTGATTGATGTGAATCGCGTGTCTTCGTAAAATTGAGGAGGGTTTTGCATTGCTGCCGAAGCTGGATAACCACGATTTGCGCATTCGCTACGTGCCGCTGCGCATGGAGCGCGCGCTGGATACCGTGCCCGAAATATCATTGCCGCAGGGGTACGCCTTCCGCTTCTACCGCGAAGGCGATCGGGAAGCATGGATCGATATTGAAAAGAGCGCGAAGGAATTTACCACATATGCGGAAGGGTTGGAGTCTTGGGCGCGCTATTACGGCGCGCACGAAGCGGAGCTTTCCAACCGAATGCTGTTTATAGAAGATTATCAACACACCCCGGTCGCTACGGCGACCGCGTTTTATGATGTGCCCAACGGAGATCCCGCGGTGGACGGCTGCCTGCACTGGGTCGCCGTGCGCAGGGAGGCGCAGGGCAGGGGCTTGAGCAAGCCGCTGGTGGCGCGTACGCTGAGGCAGCTGAAAGCGCTTGGCTACGCGCACACTCTGGTGCCCACGCAGACCACCACATGGCTGGCGTGCAAGGTCTATCTCGATTTGGGCTTTCGCCCCACGGCGCGCAGCCTTGCGGAAGACGCGCAGGGCTGGCGCATACTACGCAGGCTGACCAACCATGCGGCGCTCAAGGATATAGAGCCCGCGACGGATGAAGAGGTGCTGTGCGACGCGTGAGCGCGGCGCGATCAGTATTGTTGACGGATGATTTTGGACGGTGAAGGATATGCGATGTGTAGTGCAGCGGGTGACCCAAGCCTCCGTTACGGTGGAGGGCGAACGGGTGAGCGAAATCGGCGCTGGCTTTCTGGTGCTGGTCGGCGCGGATGAAACCGACGACGCGAGCGACGCGAAGTATTGCGCCGACAAGATTGCCTCTCTGCGCGTGTTCGAGGATGAAAACGACAAAATGAACCTCTCCGTAAAGGATGTGGGCGGCAGCGTGCTGCTGGTGAGCCAGTTTACGCTGCTGGGCGACGCGCGCCACGGCAGGCGTCCCAGCTTTTCCCACGCCGCGCGCCCCGAAATAGCCGAACCGTTGTGCGATACCGTGCGCGACCTGCTGCGGGCGCAGGGCATTCCCACCTGCACGGGGCGCTTCCGCACCCATATGGTGGTGGATTTGACCAACGACGGTCCCGTAACCATATTGCTGGATAGTAAGAGAGGCTTTTGACGGGAGGACATATGCTTTCCAAAGACAATATTCGCCGAATCGTGTGCGGCGCGTATCGGGAAAACGCCTATCTGGCGTGTCCGGACGGTCGGGACGACGCGTTCCTAGTGGACCCGGGCGACGACGTGCAGCTTTTGCAAAACGCCCTGCAGGAGAGCGGGCGCACGCTGTCCGCCATATTGCTGACCCACGGACATTTCGACCATATTTTGGCAGCGCAGCCGCTTTCGGAGCGGTTTGGCGCGCCGGTATACATTCACGAAGGCGACGCCGAAATGCTGGACGCGCCCGATCTGTCGGGCTGGAACGCGCAGGTGTGCCGCCTCGCGCCGCCCGAGGAGCTTCCCCGCACGGCATATGGCGAAACGCTTCGGGTCGCGGGCGTGGATTTGCAGGTGCTTTCCACCCCGGGGCACAGCCGCGGCTCCGTGTGCCTGTACGAACCGTTGGGCGGCATACTGTTCAGGGGGGACACGCTG
>JAFUAR010000043.1 GCA_017460585.1 Clostridia bacterium | reverse complement strand
TACCGAGCGCCTCGGGCGCGCGCGTGCAGCTCACGCCGCGCGTCATTCGCTATACCGCCACCAGCCAGCACAGCGACAAGTACGGCTCATACACCGCAATCAACGCCTTCGACGGGCTCACCTATACCACTTGGGCAGAATCCGCCTCGGGCTACGGCATTGGCGAAGGGATAATGTTCACCTGCGCCACGTTCGGGCAGGATACCATATCCATCGAAATCTGGGCGGGCTACCACAAGAGCTCGAGCACCTATTCCAACAACGGTCGCCCCAAGGACATTACCGTGACCGTGGATGGCAGCGCCCAGAGCTTTACCCAGAGCGATCGTATGTCCTCGCAAACCATTACCATTTCAGGGCAGGCGGGAAAACCGTTTGTGGAATTCGGCATTTATATCGACAGCGTGTACAAGGGCAAGCGCTGGCAGGATACCTGCATTAGCGAAATACAGGTGCATTAGCCATGCGCGCCTTCCAGAAATTCCTTCGCCGCGCGCTATGCGCTTTTGCCGCGTGCGCGCTGTGCATCTGCGTTGCCCAAGCCGCGGTGATTCCCGACGACGCCTCCGGCTTCGTGCTGCTTGCGGAAGCCGTGCCGGACGCCATACTGGAAATTCGCTACTACTCCACGTATAACTTCGTGGGCGAACGAATTGACGGCTACGAGGAGCCCGTAGCGCTCGTGACCCGCGAAGCCGCCGCGGCGCTTCGCGCAGTGAGCGACGAGCTCATGGCGCGGGGCTACCGCCTCAAGGTGTACGATGCGTACCGCCCGCAGCGCGCCGTGGATCATTTCGCCCGCTGGGCGGAGGGCGGCGACGAACGCATGAAGCCCTATTTCTACCCCGATGTGCAAAAGGCGAACCTGTTTGCGCAGGGCTACATCGCCCATCGCTCGGGGCACAGCCGCGGCAGCACGGTGGACGTTACGCTATTCGATATGGCAAGCGGCAAAGAGGCGGATATGGGCGGCACGTTCGATTTCTTTGGCGAGCGCTCGCATCCGGACTATACCGGCGTTACGCAGGCGCAGTATGAAAACCGTATGCTGCTCAGAAGCGTCATGCTGGCTCACGGCTTCAAGCCACTTTCCACGGAATGGTGGCACTTTACGCTGGAAAACGAGCCGTATCCGGATACGTATTTCACGTTTCCGGTGCGCGCCGATTCGGTCGCCCGATAGAGGGAGAGTGAATATATATGGAAATGTTCTTGGTCACACTCAATATCGTATTGCCCATATTCCTCGTAATGGCGTCGGGCTACGCCTCCAAACAGCTGGGGCTGGTGAGCGCCGAGGTGGTCAGCGGCATGAACAAGCTGACGTTTCGCCTGTTTCTTCCCCTTTCGCTCATGCGCAGCTTGATGAACGTTTCGCCCAAAAGCTTCGTAAACGGGCGCGTGCTGGCGTTCGGCGCGCTTGGCACGGTGGCGGTCGCCGCCATCGCGTTTTGCATTGTGCCCCGCTTTGTAAAGGACAACGCGAGGCGCGGCGTAATGATTCAAGGGCTGTTTCGCAGCAATTACGCCATTTTCGGCATACCCCTGTGCGAGGCGCTGTTTCCACAGGGCGACGGCGGCATTGCGGCAATGATGGTGATTGCCACCGTGCCCCTGTTCAACGTATTGGGCGTAATTTCGCTGGAGGTCTATCGCGGCGGACAAATCCACCCCAAGAAAATCCTCAAGGGCATATGCACCAACCCGCTCATTTGGGGGTGTTTGATCGGCTTTGTG
>JAFUAR010000004.1 GCA_017460585.1 Clostridia bacterium | reverse complement strand
GCTTTGTGCTCATGCAGCTGCGCATACAGCTGCCGGAATTCCTGCAATCCACCATTGGCAAGCTCGCGGGAATCGCTTCGCCGCTGGCGTTATTCGTACTGGGCGCCTCCATCAACCTGAGTGCGCTGGGCGGAAACCGGCGGGCGCTTGCGTGGATGTCGCTGGGGCGGCTCGTCATTGTGCCCGTTCTCGCGCTGGCGCTGGCGTATGCCATGGGCTTTCGCGGCGCGGAATTCGCCTCGCTCATGATCGCGTTCGGCTCGCCCTGCGCGGTGAGCTCCTATACCATGGCGGCGCAGATGGGCGGAGACGCCGAGCTCGCCGCGCAGCAGGTGATGCTTACCACGGTGCTGTGCTCGTTGACCATGTTCATTATGATTTACCTGTTCAAATCCATGGGAATATTTTAAACTACAAGAAACTCGCCGATCTACGGCGAGTTTCTTGTAGTTGCGGGCTTTATGCTGCTATGCGGTCTTTAGATGCTTTGCGTAATATTCTTTGATTTTATCAAAGGAGAGCTCGCTTAAATCGTGCTCCAATTTGCAGGCGTCTTCTTGCGCGATATCCTCCGGCACGCCCAGCGCGCTCAAAATCGCGGTCAACACCCTATGGCGCTCGTAAATCTTTTCGGCAATTGCCATTCCGGCGTCGGTCAGCTGCAAAAAGCCGTCGTCCGTAATGATCAGGAACCCATTCTTTTCGAGGGTATGCACCGCGACGGACACCGTGGGCTTGGAAAAGCCCAAATGGTTGACCACGTCGATCGAGCGCACATTGCCCTTCTTTTCGCTGATCATTAAAATGGCTTCCAAATAATTTTCGCCGGATTCATGAATGGTCATACTCCGCCTCCTTCTATGGAGTTTTACTATACTAACCATTATAGCGTAAAAGAGGCGGCGCGTCAAATAGATTTTTTATGGCGATTGCGCAAACGCAAACTCGCGTTTTTCAAACGTTTAAAAACGATCATTCCGCCCTATGCCGGCGCAAGCGCGTCAATCGGCGTTGGGCGATTCGCTCACCCGATAAATGCGCTTCCATTCCTCCGTATAGCTCCCATCGCCATTTTGCAGCACGAGTGGCTCCAGCCAGTGCAGCCCTTCTCCCCCGCCGCGCACCCCTTCCAGCAGCACCAGCTTGGGCGCCCTGCCGGCAACGCCGTGCACCGTGCGCACGCGCTTGGGCGCAAGGTGGTTTTCCTCCATGGCGCGCATCATCTCGTAGGCGCGGGGCGCGGGATAGACCACGCACAGCCTTCCCCCCGTTTTCAGCAGCATAGAGGCCGCCTTTGCGATATCCCAAGGCGCGAGCGAATCCTCATGGCGGGCGATGCGCTGCGTTTCCGATTCGCTCGTCAACCCGCCGCCGCGCTTACCGTAGGGCGGGTTGCACACCGCCAGAGAGTACCGTCCCGCGCCGAGCGCGCGCCACGCCTCGCGCATATCCATGCAATGCACGCGCAGGCGCTGTTCCAAACCGTTGAGCTGCGCGCTGCGCCGCGCCATATCCGCAATATCCTCCTGCAGCTCCACCGCGTCTAAGCGCAGCTGCGGGCAGTGCGCCGCCATCAACGTGGCGATCGCGCCGGTACCGCAGCCCAAATCCACGGCGATATCGCGCTTGGAGGGGCGCGCAAAATCCGCCAGCAGCACGGAATCGGTGCCGAAGCGAAACGCGTCCGGTCGCTGGATGAGGCGGTAGCCGCTGGTCTGCAAATCGTCCAGCCGCTCGCCCTCACGCAGCGCTATTCCACAATTCGCCATTGGTATAGCTCCACGGGCTGCAGCGCGCTCAAATTCGTTTCCAGCACCCAGCCGTCGCGCGCGTAGAGTATGGACGCGCCACCGGAGGAGATGGCGAAATACTCCGAATCGTCGCCCCTTAGGCGGTAGCGCACGATATCGCCCGAAACCAGCGCTTCCGCATCCTCCACGGGTTCGTCCATCAGCGGCAGAATATCGTCCGGATCGACCACGGGAATGCCGCAGGAAACGCAGGCGTACTGCACAAAGGCAAACCCGGGGTAGAGATCTTCATCATCCGCGGCAAACGGCTGCCCGCGCATACGCAGCGCGGCAACGCCAATCACCGCGCGCGCCGCGCCGTCCAGCGCCTTCACCTGCGCGTTCAGCGCCTCGGAAACGCCGCTGAGCGGTCGGGCGTAATTGCTCTGCAAAAGCGCGATGGTGCCGTCCGTCACCAGCCCCGTGGCGGGCAGTGCGTTGCCCATTTGGAACAGGCGCACCGCCGTATCCGTGGTCGCGCCGAAATATCCGGTAATGTTATGGTCAAAGTAGCCGCACTCCGCCAAAAGCGATTGCAGCTGCGTCACGCGCTCGCCGTCGCTGCCGAGCGTGAGCACCTGCCCCGCGTTGCCGCTGTGCAGCAATTCTGTGTACAGCGCCTCGCACGTCGCCATATCCGCGTCTCCGGTCACACTCAGCCCCACCGCGGTTTGGTAATTTGCCACCGCCTGCCGCGTGACTGAGCCGTACACCCCCGTGGCGCTGCCGGTGAAATAACCCAAATCGCGCAGCGTGCACTGCAACAGCTTTACCGCGCCGCCGGATTCGCCCGCCGCGCAGGGGCAGCTTTCCAGAAATGCGCTCCAGCGAATCGCCGCCGCGCTGCGCAGGCGCACCTGCACCG
>JAFUAR010000042.1 GCA_017460585.1 Clostridia bacterium | reverse complement strand
GATTACCGCCTCGCCGCCGGACAGCGCGCCGGTCGCCGCGCCGATGCCCGCGGTGCCCGCGTATTCCGCCAGACGGAAGGCGTCCAGCTCCGGCACCACGCGGGTGCGGATGAATTCGCCGCTCAGGTGCCCAAAAGCGATGGCGGCGGTCTCCGCGTTATCCAGCGCGTCCACCTGAAACATGCGCCCGCGATCGTAGGTGCACTTGACGGTTTCGGTGGTGAGGGTGACCTCGCCGGCGGCGTAGCCGGTGTTGCGGTCGTAATCCGCCAGCCCCGAAAGCGAAAGCTTGGGCAAAATCAGCTCGTTGGCGGTGCTGCCCTGTCGGGCGAGCTCGGGCGCGCCGTCCAGACAGCCGGTGAGGGCGTGCAGCTTGTACACCTCGTCTAACAGCGGCACGCAGCTTTGAAACAGTTCAATGGCATTGGGCATGGTTTTTCCTCCTTACGGTCACATCATTGAATTGGTTATGGTTCCCTGTTCGTTCATTCCTCGCGCAGCCCCAGCGCCGCGCGCATGGAGCGCAGACCCTGTTCCGCGTGCTGCACCGCGCCCACCGCCAGCGGTTCGGGCATAGGCGGGTGTTCGCAGGCGAAGTAGTTCTGTCCCTCGGTGAGCTCGCGGAAGATCTCCGCGTCGCTCTTTTCGGGCGCTTCCGCCCGGGCGCGGGCAAAGTCCTGCGTCACCAATTCGCGCAGCCTCGGGTGCAGGAAGCTGCGCCCATCCAGCGCGGCTTCCACGCGGGCGTCCATGGCGCGCTTTGCCTCCGCTTCGGCGCGCTCCGCCTCGCGCCGCCTGTATTCCTCCAGCTCCTGCTTCATGCTCTCCAATTCGTCCATGGTGTCATCTCCTTTCAAAATAGGTGGGTGTTACGCGCCCGCGCGCATCCACACGCGGTTCATGGCGTAGCGCACGGCGTCGATGCTGTGGTTGTCGCGGTCGGGGTAGGCGTCCACGGGGTTGCCCTCGCGGTCGCGCTCGTATTCGTAGCGGCTGAATTCCCGCGCGGCGTACGGGCAGCGCGCGGGGTCGATGACGATCTCATTGAGCCCCTGCAGCCACTTGAGCCCCGCGCGCACGCTGCCCGCGCCCTTCCACGCGGCGACGCAGCGCCATCCTTCCGCGCGCAAATCGGCAATGGATTTGGGTTCGGCGCTGTCGGCGATAATCTCGCAGCCCTCGGCCCGCGTACGCAGCGCCTCGGCGAGGCGGCGATTGTCCATGCGCACGGCGCGCAGCTCGTCGTATACCACCAAGCGGCGGGCGGCGGCGTTCCAGCCGCAGCGCACAAAGTGCGTGGGGTCGGGAAACCAGCCCCAGTCGAGCCCGCAGTACGCTTCGCCCAGCGCGTCAATTTCGGCATCCGTCACACTGCGCAGCGACAGGCGGCGAAACACGTTGGTTCCCAGCCCCGTCGCCTCGCCCAAATACATATGGCGGTAGGCGGCTTGGTCGCGCGCCTTCAGCGCGTCCGCGGCGGCGATGAACCCTTCGCCCAGCCATTGCGCGGGCAAATCCAAATACGTGCTGGAATGCACCAGCCGATTGGGGTCGGGCGAAAGCGCCTCCTCGTTGACCCAGCTCGCCATGGAGGCGGGCGGGTTGTAGGTGCACACCGTTACGGCGGGTCCGCCGCCGCGAATGATGCTCGCCTGAATTTGGCGAATATCCTCCATGCCGCGAAATTCGCTGAGCTCCTCGAACCAAAGGTAGGAGAAATAGCCCTTCGCCAGCTTGGTGGATTTGCTCTTGCCCGGGTCGTCGGCGCCACGAAAGAGTATGCGCTGCCCGCCGCGCAGCCGAATTTCCAAGGGCGAAAGCCGCACGGTCGCGCCCGCTTG
>JAFUAR010000041.1 GCA_017460585.1 Clostridia bacterium | reverse complement strand
TGGGGAGTGAAGCCGCAGCCGGTCGCGGTGTTGACCACCAGCAGTACCTTGCCCTTCAGATCGGCGAGATTCAAAGTAGCGCCTTTGCGCGCCTTGACGGTATAATCATAAATACTCATTGAGAAATCCTCCTTATGTTTCGGTTGCAAATAGATTGTATCAAATTAAATTGCATATGTCAATAATGATTTTGCAGACGCGCGTTAAGAATAAGTGAAATCCAATTGGAGTTCCACCGTGCTTACTTGTGAGCTTTTTTATTTGACGCAAAGCGAAAAAGGGGATATAATACCGAAGCAACCATATTCAGGAAAGGAACGGTATCAAAGTTTTCGTATGGCTTTTTATTCAACGCAATGTGAAATATGTAAGGACTCGGCAAAGCGCTGCGTGCAGCCGCAGGAAAAGGGCGGGGAAGGCGACGCATTCCTCATGTTCGAATGCGACAATGAGGGTTGCAAGCTGAATATCGCGCGGCAAAAGGGCATAAAACAGCTCCAGTCTCTTATGATGGAAGAAGAACTCGCCCGTGAGCGCAACGCGCGCCGCCCAGCACCCCAGCGCGCCAAGCCCAGAACGGGCGGCAGGGGCTCCGGCAAGCATGATCGATATTCCTAATGGTCGCTCGCAGCGACGGTCTGCAAATGACGGGTACCCCCACGGATGAAATCACTTTTTTGAAAGAATAAGGCACTTTGCAAAACGCAAAGCGCCTTATTCTTTGGTGACCCATCCGGGACTCGAACCCGGGACACCCTGATTAAAAGTCAGGTGCTCTACCGACTGAGCTAATGGATCGAAGGAAACCGTCCGTTTGCGAAATAACGCTCCGCAAACAGTAATTACCATTCTATAATCCCGTTGCGCTTTTGTCAACGCCGCTTTCGTAAAATAACGGCGTTAAACCGTTTTGCACGTGCGCTACGAGGATTTTGGCGAAGCAAATTAACATTGTTTTTTAGCACTCAACTATTGACAGTGCTAACAAACAGAGTATAATAGTACCGAAACATGGGGGGAAGCGTACTCCCTCTATATCCAAGACAATATTGCAACATGGTAATTGGGAGCGTGAAAATATGGCAAAGAAGCAATTCAAGGCGGAAAGCAAGCGCCTAATGGATTTGATGATCAATTCCATCTATACTCACAAGGAAATCTTCCTGCGCGAAATCATTTCCAACGCGTCGGATGCAATCGATAAGCTCTGTTATCTTTCGCTTACGGATTCGAATGTGGGCTTGAGCCGCGCGGACTTTGGCATTCGCGTGGATATTGACAAGGACGCCCGCACCATTACCGTAACTGACAACGGCATCGGCATGACCAAGGAAGAAATGGAAAGCAATCTGGGCGTAATCGCGCGCAGCGGCTCCTTCCAGTTCAAGAGCGAGATGGCGCAGGAGGAGAAGGACAAGGCGGATATCGATATTATCGGTCAATTCGGCGTGGGCTTCTACAGCGCGTTCATGGTCGCCGATCACGTAACGCTCACTTCCCGCAAATACGGCGAAGCGACCGGCGCAAAGTGGGAATCCGATGGCGCGGACGGCTACACCATTTCCGATTGCGATAAGGATACCGTCGGCACGCAGGTGATTATGCACCTCAAGAGCGATACCGACGATGAGCGCTACAGCGAATATCTGGATACTTGGCGCGTGAAGGAACTAATCAAGAAGTATTCGGATTATGTGCGCTGGCCCATCCGTATGGATGTAGAGCACTACGAGTCCAAGGAGACCGGCGAAACGGAAGAAGACGGCACTCCGAAGACCGAATACGTAAAGACCATGCAGGAGGAAACCGTCAACTCCATGGTGCCCATTTGGCAGCGCGCCAAATCCGAAGTGACGGACGACGACTGCAAGGCGTTTTACAAGGATAAGTTCCACGATATGGAGGAGCCGCTCGCGGTCATTCGCGTCAATGCCGAGGGTCTGGTTTCCTACAACGCGATACTGTTTGTTCCCGCCAGAGCGCCGTACGATTTCTATACCCGCGATTTCCAGCCCGGGCTGCAGCTGTACAGCAGCGGCGTAATGATTATGGATCGCTGTGCCGATCTGCTGCCGGAGTGCTTCCGCTTTGTGCGCGGCGTGGTGGATTCGCCCGACCTCAGTCTGAACATTTCCCGCGAGATGCTGCAGCACAATCGCCAGCTCAAGGTGATCGCCTCCAATTTGGAAAAGAAGATCAAGGGCGAGCTCAAGCGCCTGCTGGAAAATGAAAAGGAGACCTACGCGAAGTTCTGGAAGGCGTTCGGTCTGCAAATTAAGTACGGCGTGGTGAGCGAGTACGGCGCGAAGAAGGACCTGCTCAAGGATCTACTGGTGTACGAAAATTCCTTTGGCGATGCGCTGATGAGCTTGGAGGAGTACACCGCCCAAATGCCCGAGGAACAGAAGCTTATCTACATCGCAGCGGGCGAAACGGCGCAGCGCGCGGCGAGTTTGCCGCAGGCGGAGCAGGTGTTGGATGCCGGCTACGGCATATTGTACATGACCAACGATGTGGACGATTTCGTCATTCGCCTGCTGGACACCTATAACGACAAAAAGTTCTGCAACATTAGCGTAGACGATCTAGGTCTGGAATCGGATTCGGATAAATCCGAAACGGAACAGAAGACCGAGGAAAATAAGGAGCTTTTGACCTTCGTAAAGGATACGCTGGGCGAAGAGGTAACCGATGTGCGCCTTTCGCATAAGCTCAAGAGCCATCCCGTGTGCCTGACCACCGAGGGCGAAATTACGCTGGAAATGGAGAAGTACTTCAATAGTCTTCCCGGTTCGGAGGGCGCGGCGATGAAGGCGCGCAAGGTGCTGGAGCTCAACGGCGGACACGCGGCGTTTGAGGCGCTGCAAAAGGCATACGCCGAAGATCAGGAAAAGGCGGCGAAGCTTTCGAAAATACTGCTCGCGCAGGCAAAGCTGATCGCGGGCATTCCGCTGGAGGATCCCTCCGCCTATGCGGAGCTGGTCTGCGGACTGTTCTAATTCGCCAATATTCGTAATCAGGAGCCGTTCTCCCTGCGGTTCAATTCAGCAGAGAGAACGGCTCCTTTGCAGTGGGCGCATTGAATGAAGTTTTTTCCAACGTGAAAGTTTTCTATATAAAGAATAGCGGATTTAATTTTTAGCTCCCTCAATTGGTTCATATGTTGATTTTAGCGCTGCCCTAGTTGGCTCCCTTTT
>JAFUAR010000040.1 GCA_017460585.1 Clostridia bacterium | reverse complement strand
GAACGAAAGCAGCGCGTCGGAGCCCTCCGTAGCGGAGGCATCCGACGCGCCCATGATGGATGATTCTACTGTGGAAAACGCCGCAACCGCCATACTCAATCAGGATGCTTCCGCGCTGGAAGGGGTGCTGCTGCGTTTCAAACAGGATTGCGAAAAGCTTTCTTCCGCCAATGAGGGTTCGAAGCGGCTCGCCGTTTCACTTCTCTGCAGCCTGTACGCCAAGCTCTCCGAAAGAGGGTTTTCTCTCTCCGCGTCCGCCTTTTCCGGCGCGCTTCAAGCGCTGGATCAGGCGGACAGCGGCGAAAAAATCGCGGAAATTGCCGCGCATTGGTGTGAAAAGCGAATTGCTCCCGCCAAGGTGCTGTCTTCCGAATCGACCAATTATGTGCGCGAAACGCTTCAATTCATTCACCGCGAATACGCGCGCCCGCTCAGCGTGCCTAAAATCAGCCAGCACGTTGCTCTGAATTCAATATACTTAAACCGCATTTTCAAAAACGCCACGGGACAGACCCTGTCCGAATATCTAAACGCCTATCGCGTCACTCAATCGCTGGCGTTGTTGTGCGAAACCAATCTCACCATCGCACAAATCAGCGAGCGCGTAGGCTTTTCGGATTCCCGCGCCTATGCGCGCCACTTCCGCAAGCTGCACGAAGTGACGCCCACGGACTATCGCAATCGGCAAATGCAGAACGAGAATGGATGAACCTGCTATCTTACATTCTTCCTTCCCACATTTGCATCTGGCGCGCCATGCGCACAATCCGCGCGCCGCATTCCTCAAAAAAGACCTGATACGCCGCGCATAGGGCATTGACCCCAAGTTTCCCTTCATGCATTGGGCGATATCGCCGGCATCCTCCTCGGCAGAGGAAAAACCATTTGCAGTGCGCGCACTGCGCCGCAGGCTGCAGCGATTCCTCCACGAAGCCGCGCACTGCGTCGCTTTCAAACATTTCGCGAAATCCCTTGTCTGCAACGTTGCCCAAACGATGCGCGTCGTCTACGTAAAAATCGCAGGGATATACGCTTCCGTCGGCCTCCAGCACAAAATGGCAGGCGCACTGACCCACCATTCCACAGCTCTCCGGTCGATGTCCCGCCGCCATATCCACCAAATTGTCAAACCAACGCACGCTCACAAAGCGCCCCTGCATACGCTCCCGTTCATATTCGCCGAAAACCTGCGTGAGAAATCGTCCGTAGAGCTCCGGCGATAGGTGCCACGAAGAGCGTTCGCCGTTCAGCGAATCCATGCAGGGAATGAACTGAATATAGTCCCACTGATTTTTGCGAAGAAAACGATATACCTTTGTTCCGTGTCGCGCGACCTCCGCGCTCACCACGCACAGCACATTGCTTTCCACTTTGCGCCTGTGCAAACACGCGATTCCCGAAGAAACGCTTCCAAAGGAACCCTTCCCGTTTGCCATGGGGCGCAGCGCGTTTTGAATATCCGCAGGACCATCCAGCGATACGCCAACCAGATAGCCGTAGCGGGCGAAAAATTCCGCCCACTCGTCATTGATCAATGTGCCATTGGTTTGAATGCTGCGCTGAAACCGAATATTAGGAGCCTTCATTCGGTCAATCTGCTGTTCCATATGGCGATAAAAATCAATCCCCGCGAGCATAGGCTCTCCGCCCTGAAAGATCAGCGAAAGCTGATTTTGTCCGGAAGGCAAAGCTTCTACCGCCCGCGCCAGAACCCGCGCCAACGTCTCCGCGCTCATTATCCCATAGGAGGATACCTGCCTGTTTTGCGCCAGAT
>JAFUAR010000039.1 GCA_017460585.1 Clostridia bacterium | reverse complement strand
TTCCTTAACCAAAGCGGCGCATTCGCGTCGCATTCTATCCCCCGATCGGTGGTATAATAAACCCTGCCCCATTGGCAAAAAATTATTCGAGGTTACACAGTATGAATCAAAAGGAAATTTCCGAAATTCGCAAACGCTTTCACCCCGACAAGAGCGCCATCGCCATGATTCGCGGCTGCTATGTCAACGAAAAGCGCGAAATCATTTCCACCTTCAACCGCCCGCTCATGCAGCTTCCGCAGGAGGAGGCGGAAAAATATCTCGCCATATTCCGGCGCACGCTCACGGGTCTACCGGGCAAAAACCTGCTCACCATGTCGTTTCGACCCGATCAGGTGATGGAGGCACCCGAGCACCAGCTCCTATCCGCCATGCGCAACACCGCGCTCAAGGTGGAGGAGGGCGTATCCACCTTCTATCAGAGGATTATCGATTCCCTCGAGATGGAGGGCAACTACCTGATTCTATTGACCTACGACGCCTACGACGTGCCCTCCCGCACCCGCGACGTCATGAAGGTGGACGACGCCTCCGAGGAGGTATTCGACTACATTGTGTGCGCGGTATGCCCCGTAAAGCTCACCAAACCCGCCCTGAGCTACGACGCGACCGACAACGAATTTCACGACCGCGAGCTGGATTGGGTGGTCGCCGCGCCGCAGATCGGCTTTATGTTCCCCTGCTTTGACGACCGCGCCGCCAATATATACGACGCGCTGTACTTCACCCGCGATACCCAAGACATTCACGAGGAGTTCATTGACGCGGTGTTTCACACCGACGCCCCCATGCCCGCCGCCGAACAGAAGGAGACCTTCCAGCAGCTGTTGGAGGAGAGCGTGGGCGAAGGGCTGAATTTGGACGTGGTACAGACCGTGCACGAACAGATTTGTTCGCTGATCGAAACCCAAAAGCAGGACAAAGAAAACCCCGTGCCCACCGTCACCAAGCGCGACGTGCGCGACGCGCTTGTGCAAAGCGGCGTTTCCGAGGAGCGCATCGACGCCTTCGAGGAAAAGTACGACGAGGACTTCGGCGCGGTGATCGATCGGAGCGCGCAGAACATTGTAGAGCCCAAGAAGTTCGAGGTGCGCACGCCCGACGTGGTGATTCAGGTGAACCCCGAGCGCGGCGATTTGGTGGAAACCCGCGTAATCGACGGGCAGAAGTACATACTGATTCGCGCCAGCGAAGAGGTTACGGTCAACGGCATTCACATCCACATCGATTGACGGTATGGAACCAAGCGCGCACTGCGTTCTTCCAATACAATAAATCGATACTGTTCAGCCTACGGCTGAACAGTAAGTGGACGGGGGACACGTCCCCCGCCACTACCACCCCCTAACAGGTTTTGCTGAAATCGCTACGCGATTTCCGGGCGCAAAACCTGCAAGGAAGCGGACACTTGGTCCGCGTCCTCGCGGCGTACACGCCGCCGCTGCGGATTGAATGTCGGGGGTTGCGACCCCCGACACCCCCATGGGTGAATGGTAACAATAAATCAATTTCAACAGGGCATCCGCATGGACATTTCGCGCGGATATGCTATAATGGAAATATAGAAAAGAACCGGCGCGTTTTCTTACGAAACAAACGGAGGAGCCATGTCAATCAAGTACTCCATATTTAAGCCCCGCGAGTCGGAGCGCAATTTCCTGCTCTCCGTGGGCTTTATGACGCTGCGCATGCTGTTTTTTGTGGTGCTGCTCATCGGCATTTCCGGCATGGGACTGGTCGCGGGCATCGCCAAGGCGTGGGTGGACACCACGCCCGACCTCGATTTGGACAAGATCGGCGCGCAGGCGCAGACATCGTTTATATACGATTCGCAGGGCAACCTGATTACCGAATTCAAGGGCTCGCAAAACCGCATATACGTCACGATTGAGGACATTCCGCAGGAACTCATCAACGCCGTAATCTCGGTAGAGGACGCGCGCTTTTACGAGCACCACGGCATCGACATCAAGCGCCAAATCGGCGCGATTGTGAACAACCTGATGGGCGGCAACACGCAGGGCGCTTCCACCCTCACCTGCCAGCTGGTCAAGCTGACCATGCTCAATTCCGACCAGAACTACCGCCGAAAGGTGCAGGAATCGTATCTGGCGGTCGAGGTGGAAAAGAATCTGAGCAAGAACGAGATACTGGAAGCCTACCTGAACGTCATCTATTTGGGCGGCTCGAGCTACGGCATTAAAATTGCCGCGCAGGATTACTTCGGCAAGGATTTGGAGGATTTGAGCCTGCGCGAATGCGCCGTACTGGCGGGCATGATTCGCAACCCCTCGCGCTACATCCCGCGCAGCAGCTACTTCAACAGCACCGAGTCGAGCAATCCGGACGTGCTGAAGACCCGCTCCGACTATGTGCTGCGCTGTATGCACGACCA
>JAFUAR010000038.1 GCA_017460585.1 Clostridia bacterium | reverse complement strand
TTAATGGTCTCCATCAGCCGCAGATCGCAGGGGTTCACAATTGCGGAGGTCAAGCCCTGCATCATCGCCATGGCGACCAACGCGCTGTCCATGATGGGACGGATGTGCTTGGGCATACCGTTGGAGTTGTTGGAAAGTCCGCCGGTGGAGTTCAGACCCATTTCGGAGAACATCTTAATGGCTTCCAGTACTTCCATCTGCTTGTCCTGCATACCCTTGACCACGAGGAACAGCGGGTCGAACCACAGGTCGTCGGATTCCATGCCGTGCATCAAACCCTCTTCGAGCATGCGCTGGCAGTGCGCCATACGCTCGTCGTTATCGGAAGCGATGCCGTCGGCGGAGCACAGCGCAATGCAGATTGCGTCGTTGTTCGCGGCGAGTTCAATGCGGTTGAAGCGGCTGCCCGCGTCCGCGGAGTTCACAATAGGCTTACCCTTGGAGCGGTTGTACACGGTGATACCCGCTTCGATCGCCGCCATGTTCGCGGTGTCGAGCGCCAGAGGCACGTTGTCGAATTCGCCCTGAAGCAGCTGTACCGCCCACTTCATAATCTCTTCGCCATCCGCCTCGGCGGGTCCAATGTTCACGTCAATGTAATCCGCGCCGGCTTCCAGCTGCTCGCGCGCGCGCTTCACGATGGGCTCGGGGTCGCGCTCGGCAAACGCTCTGCGAATGGCGGGAGCGGTTACGGAAATTCTTTCACCAATGGTAATAAACTTGGCCATGTTCATCGTCTCCTTTAATATGGGTCGTTTGGGGGCGCGCTCATTACAGGAAAGCGCATTTCAACAAAAAACAGAACATTTCGGGATGGCTCCGAACATGTCCTGCGGGCATTCAAGAAACCTCTCCGCTGGCAAAGCGAAGATGTCTGACCTACCGGGACATATCCTTCTTGAGTACCGAAGAAGGGGATATGCGCTCCTTCGCAGGCAGGTCTTCTGACTCAGGCTCATCGCGATGGACGGTCTTCTCGGCGAAACGCGCCAATGACGCTTTGTCCTCGCTCCCCATTACAGCAGCGGTCCTGTCGGAGAATTTCACTCCGTTCCCTTTTCACCCCGCTCGCAGCGAAACAATCGTTTGCAACAGGCAGGGCACCTGCAAATTCCCATTATTCTGTTTTCGTGAAACATTATACCATGGATTTTCCGCCTTGTAAATAGTGGGGAAAACGACCGCAAGAAGGAGCAAAAGGATGATTAGATGAAGGGTTTAACTTGATTTTTTCTCCGATTTAAGGTATGATAGAACCATACTAAAACGTTTTAGGAGGAGTTTATATGATCTACGGCAGCTATGACGACGCGCGTCGCGAATTCGTCATTTCCCGTCCGGATACGCCCTCTCCCTGGATCAACTATCTGGGCAGCGAGGATTTCTTTACTTTAATGAGCAATACTTCGGGCGGCTATAGCTTCTATAAGGACGCGCGCCTTCTGCGCATTACCCGCTATCGCTACAACAATATTCCCGCCGATATGGGCGGGCAGTATTTCTACATTAACGATGGCGGCACGGTGTGGAATCCGGGCTGGATGCCGGTCAAGACTCCGCTGGATGAGTACGAGTGCCGGCACGGCATGGGTTATACCTCCATTTGCGGCAAGAAGAACGGCTTGAGCGCGCGCCAGACCAGTTTGGTGCCTCGCGGACAGACCGCGCTGGTCACCCGCCTGTCGCTCAAGAACGAAAGCGATGCGGCAAAGGAAGTGGACGTATACAGCTTTGTGGAATTCTGCCTGTGGAATGCCATGGATGATTCCAGCAATTTCCAGCGCAACTTCTCGACCGGCGAGGTGGAGATCGAGGGCAGCGCGTTGTACCACAAAACCGAATACCGCGAGCGCCGCAACCATTACGCGGTGTACGCTGTAAACGCGCCTCTGGCGGGCTTTGAGACCGATCGCGATACCTTCCTTGGCGCGTACAACGGTCTGTCCGAACCTCAGGTGGTGGTGGAAAACGCCTCCCGCAATTCCGTCGCCAGCGGTTGGGCGCCGGTGGGAAGCCATCATTTGCGCGTCGCGCTTGGCGCGGGCGAGGAGAAATCGTTCCTGTTCGTTCTGGGCTATTGCGAAAATCCCGTGGAGGAGAAGTTTGTCGCGCCCGGCGTCATCAACAAGGCGCCCGCGGAGCGGCTGATGAGCGCGTTTTCGACCGACGCGCAGTTTGACCAAGCGATGGATGCGCTGCGCGCCTACTGGGATGATCTGCTCTCCCGCTTCACACTTTCCTCCGCCGATGAAAAGCTCAATCGCACCGTGAATGTGTGGAACCAGTACCAGTGCATGGTCACATTCAATATGTCCCGTTCCGCCAGCTACTTTGAATCCGGCATTGGTCGCGGCATGGGCTTCCGCGACTCTACGCAGGATCTGCTGGGCTTCGTACATCTCATTCCGGAGCGCGCGCGCCAGCGCATACTGGATATCGCCGCCACGCAGTTTCCGGATGGCAGCGCCTATCACCAGTATCAGCCGCTCACCAAGCGCGGCAATATGGATGTAGGCTCCGGCTTTAACGACGATCCGCTTTGGCTGATCTTCGGCGTCGCCGCTTACCTCAAGGAGACGGGGGACGACACCATTCTTTCCGAAAACGTCCCGTTTGATAACGACGAATCGCTCGCCCAGCCGCTCATGGAGCATCTGCGCCGTTCCTTCCACTATACCATGGATCATCGCGGACCGCACAGGCTGCCGCTCATTGGTCGCGCCGACTGGAACGACTGCCTCAACCTGAATTGCTTCTCTACCGAGCCGGGCGAGAGCTTCCAAACCGTGCAGAATTACGATAGCGGCGTCGCCGAATCCGTATTCATTGCGGGTATGTTCGTATCCGTGGCGGATGATTACGCCGCCATATGCCGCAAGTGCGGCCTGAACGAGGAAGCCGAGCTGGCGCTGGAGGCCAAGCGGGAAATGACCGAGCTCGTGCTCAAGCACGGCTGGGATGGCGAATGGTTCCTGCGCGCCTACGATGCCTATGGGCACGAGGTCGGCTCCAATCAATGTCCGGAAGGCAAAATCTACATCGAGCCGCAGGGTATGTGCGTTATGGCGGGTATCGGTGTGGAGACCGGCGAGGCGCAGAAGGCGCTGGATTCCGTGCGCAAGTACCTGTTGTGCGATTATGGCGTCGCCATTCACACTCCGCCGTACACCACCTACCATGTGGAGCTGGGCGAGGTAAGCTCCTATCCGCCGGGATATAAGGAGAACGGCGGCGTATTCTGCCACAACAATCCTTGGATCGTGATCGGCGAAACGGTGCTGGGGCATGGCGACCGCGCGTTCGATATCTATCGGCGCACCTGCCCGGGCTATGTCGAGGACCAGAAGCTGCACCATACCGAACCGTATGTGTACAGCCAGATGATCGCCGGTCCCTATGCGCCGCGCTACGGTCAGGCAAAGAATTCTTGGCTGACGGGGACTTCCGCATGGAGCTTCTATGCGGTTTCTCAGGCAATACTGGGCATCAAGCCGCAGTATGACGGGTTGATGATCGATCCCTGCCTGCCGGAAACGCTCCAGTCGGTGGAGGTCACCCGCAAGTTCCGCGGCAGTACCTATCACGTAAAGCTCGCCAACCATGCTGGCGCGGAGAAGGGCGCGCTCACGCTCACCGTAAACGGGCAGCCCATCGAGGGCAACGTCATTCCGGCGGGCGAAGCGGGTCAGGTATATGAGGTCATAGGAGAAATTCGTTAATAGAACATCGGTCTACAGGGGGAGATGGGCAATTCGGCTCGTCTCCCCTTGCTTTTGCTTCAATATTGTCCCGATTTAACTCAAACTGTACCGCAGGGGGAAAATTGTGTCGCATTCGCGGGGTATAATATTGCTTTAAGGGATTTATTTCAAGGAGGGACTATGAAGCGATTTTGGAATCGGTTTGCGGCTGTATTGACTCTGCTGGCGGTGCTGGCGCTTTGCCTTTTGCCCGCTGCCTGCGCCGATGGGCTTGCGGCGGTCTTCAATGCCAAGGGGAAAATTTACGTTAGAGCATCCAGCCATTCTAAATATGTGAAGGTGCAAAAGGAAACCGAAGTTGAGGTGGTGGCGGTCAACGGCGATTGGGCGCAGGTAGAATACGCCGGCAATACCGGCTATTGCAAGGTCAAGCTGCTCACGCTGACGAATCGAATCCACGTATACGCCGTGGAGGATACCAAAATATACCGTTCCGCGCGGCGTTCCTCGCATTATACGCGCGTCGGGAAGGGCGATGACTTTTACGTAGTCGGTCGCAACGGCAAGTACTACCGGATTGAGAACAAAGCGGGCGATTCGCTGGGGTATATTCGCATAGACAGCGTATCCGAGAAGAAGCCTTCTTCCGCCCATTCCGATAAGGCGGAAAGCGCCACCGATTCCAGAATCGATCGCATTAAGCGCGATACGGTGCTCATGGACTGGTTTGAAGGCGGCGAAAAGGTGCTCAAAAAAGGCGGCAAGGCGGAGCTGTATGATATTCAGTCGGGCAGCTTTATACAGGTCAAGCGCAAGGGCGGTACGAATAACGCCGTAATGGAGCCGCTCACCAAAGAGGATACCGCGCTGCTCAAAGAGGCGGGCGGCGGCAAGTTTTCGTGGAGCTCCCGTCCGGCAATACTGATCGTGGGCGATACCTGCGTCGCTTGCGCCATCAACACCATGCCGGAGGGCGAGGAGAGCATTCGCGATAATGATTTTCCCGGCTGCTTTTCGCTCCATATGGTGAACAGCCGAACGCACGAAACGAACAAGGTGAACGAAAAACACCAGAAAGCCATTCAGAAGGCGTATGAATGGGCGCAGAAATAGCGGGGAGGCGTATGAATGAACGCTGTGAAACGGCTGATTGAAAAATACCGCGAGCCCATCGCCTATGTGCTCGTCGGCGGGTTGACTACATTGGTCAATATTGTCGCCTTTAAGGTGAATCGCGCGCTGGGGCTGCCTACCGCCATTGCGAATGCTTTGGCGCTGCTGCTATCCATATTGTTCGCTTACTATCCCAACCGCATATGGGTATTCCATAGCCAGCAAAGGGGCAGGGCGCAGTGGAAGGAGTTTACGCTGTTTCTCTCGTCGCGCATAGCGACCGCCGTGTTGGATGAGGCGATCGTGGTGCTCGGAGTAGACGTGCTGGGTCCGCGGTTGGTTTCCGAATCCGGCATAGATCTATGGGAATCGGGCGTAAAGCTGTTCGCAACCGTATTGGTCATTATTGCCAACTACGTGTTCAGCAAGCTGATGATATTCAAAAAGAAGGATTAATCTTATTCGATTTGCGGGGGCATCGCCATAATAACGGTGGTGCCCCCGCAATATGCATACCCGCGAAGCTTGCAGCGCAAACGCAGTATTATAGCTCTCTGACCATATCGTGCCACTCTTCGCCGCCCCATACGGAGCCGGAAATGCCTAAGTCTCGGAATTCCATTCGACTGTACATGGCGACCTTATTATCCAGACAGGTGAGATAGAGCTTTTTACGCCCCTTCGCCTTTTCCCTTTCGGCGTAGCGGGTCATCAAGGCGCGCCCGAGCCCCTGCATACGGTATTCGGGCAACACGTCCAGCCCCAGCAGCATAATGTTTTCTCCGCTTGGGTGGTGCAGCCCTGCGTCCATAAAGAACTCGTCGCGAAATACGCTTTCTTCGGTCGCAATGCCATTCAAAAATCCGGCGATTTTTCCGCTTTCGCGGTCTACGGCGACCAAAAACGTTTCCGGCGCGGCATTCACGCGTTCCACCATCATTTTTCTGGAACACGCTTCGTTTGGAGGGAAGCAGATTTCTTCAATATCAGCGGTCTGCTGCGCCTCGTCGGAATGAACGTTTCTGAATTCAAAGCGCTCGTCCAGTGTCTTTTCCATTTTGTATCATCTCCTTGTGCAACTGCATTATTCGACAAAAATGGCGCGAATTCCTGTTTGTTTTTGGAATTTGCGCCGTATTTGTCTTAGAATCGTTGCTTCATTGGGCGATACGTCAGATAGAATTTGTGCCGCCTTGAAGCCGCGTGCGCATTATTCATTGACCGTAATGGTCGATCGAATCATGCCCATCCAGCAGGAGTAGGGCACGGTTCCCGAGCCGGTGGGGGTGAACTCAATCCAGTTGTCGCCAGGCTGCAGCGCCTTGCGAATGCCGTAGGTCGGTATCATCAATTCGCCGTTGCAGCCGTTGATCTTGTCCGCCTCCGCGTGGAAATTCCAGCGCACCGGTACGCCCGCCTGCACGGTAATGGCGGGATACGCGCCGTAGTTCAGCTCGGTGGAAACCATCTGTACGCCGTCAATCAACTGCACCTGCGGCGTGCCGTCGTTGGGCTTGCTCGCCACTAGGTTGAGGTTAGACGTACCTACGCCCGCCATCGCCAAGCCGCTGGAAAGCGCGCTGACCGCCATCGCCAGTACCAGACCCGCCGAGATGAGCCGCATGGGCTTGCCAAAGCGCTGGTTGAGTCCGCCGCCCGCTATTCCGAACAGCAGCATGAGCGGCACGGTACCGGCGGCAAAGCATAGCATGGAGAGCGCGCCCATCCACCAGCTTCCGGCGGACAGTGCGAGCAGCTGCATCGCCTGCAAGGGACCGCAGGGCATCAATCCGTTCAGCAGACCAATGGCGAAGCTCCCGTTCCCCTGCAGCCGCAGCTTCGCGAGCGGTTTGGGGAGCAGCAGCGCAAAACGCTGCATAAACGGGAATAACCCCGAAAGGTTCATGGACATAATGAGCATCAGTACCGCCATTACAATCTGGAAAACCGCGCGCGCGGAATCCGTAATGGTAATCAATCCGCCCAAACCGCCCAGAATTGCGCCGGTAATCGCGTAGGAGATCATGCGCCCCACGTTGTACATGGTGCTGTGGAGAACGACGGAAGCCGTATCACCCTTCGAAGCCTGCGATAGGCTGATGCCGCCGCACATCGCTACGCAGTGGATCGATGTGGTCATGCCCAGCAGCAACAGCGCTCCAAGGCTCAAGCCCTGCCGAGCCACGGGGAAGGCGCGCGTCCAGTCCGCCACGGGCGTACGGGTCAACACAAAGTACAACGCGACCGCCGCGGCGAGGAACAATAGAACCTGTATCGCCGTTTTGGCGGCGGAGCCGCGGCGCAGGTGATACCCTACATTGGAAAGTCGCTCCTCAATTTCGTTTTCCGAAATGAGCGA
>JAFUAR010000003.1 GCA_017460585.1 Clostridia bacterium | reverse complement strand
TGGAAGCGCCTTAGTGACCTCGGCATACTCGACTGGCTGGCGGAAAAGCGTCGCACGGGCGCGATTCGGCAAATCGGTTTTTCCTACCACGGAAATTCCGATATGTTCTGCGCGCTGGTCGACGCCTACGATTGGGACTTCTGCCAGATTCAGTATAACTATCTGGATGAGCATACGCAGGCGGGCGCGACCGGCTTGCATTACGCCGCCTCCAAGGGCTTGCCCGTGGTAATCATGGAGCCGCTGCGGGGCGGAAGGCTCGCCGATAAGCTGCCCAAAGCGGCGATGGAGCGCATCGAGCGCTTTCCGGTACGGCGCGGGGCGGCGGAATGGGCGTTTCGCTGGCTGTGGAATCAACCGGAGGTTACCTGCGTACTCTCGGGCATGAATTCCGTATCCATGGTCGAAGAGAACGCGCGTGCCGCGGACGAGAGTACGGCGGGTATGCTTTCAGAGGAGGAGTTCGGGCTGTATCGAGGCTTGGTGGAGGATATCGCGCATAACGTGCGCGTGCCCTGCACCGGCTGCCGCTACTGTATGCCCTGCCCTCGCGGCGTGGATATTCCGGGTACATTCGCGGCGTATAACCGCCTTGCGTCCGATGGGCGCTTTAACGCGCTGCGGGAATACCTAATGTGCACTGTAGTGCGCAATCAGGATACGGGTCCCTCGCGCTGTGTGCAGTGCGGGCTGTGCGAGCAGCATTGTCCGCAGCGCATCGCGATACGCCTCGAGCTGCAGAACGCGCGCAAGGCGCTAGAGGGACCGGCGTATAAGGTGGCGAAAGCATTGCTGCCGCGCATTATGAAATATTGATATCTGTCGCGCCCGCGATCGCGGCGGTTGCGGGAGGAGAGAGTCTATGAATCGGGAATGGCTTGAAGCGCAGCTGGCGGAGCTTCCGCTCTATCAGTACGAATTTATTCGCACACAGGAGCTCTCGTTTAGTCAGCGCGTGCGCTACGTATGCGAAACGGAATGCCCCATGTACGGCAAAAGCTGGGCGTGTCCGCCCGCGGTGGGCACTGTGGAGGCGTGCAAGGAGAAGTGCCTGAGCTACCCGTACGCGCTCATGATCTCCACCATTACCGAGGTGGAGGATATCGCCAATATCGAAATGACGCTCGCCACCCGCGCCGATCACGAAGCCATTACGCGTAAGGTACACGCGCTGGTGCGCACCCAGTCGGACCAAACCATGGCGCTGTCCACCGAGGCGTGCGCTATCTGCGCGCATTGTACCTACCCCAACGCGCCGTGCCGCCATCCGGAGCATATGTACCCGTGCGTGGAAAGCCACGGCATATTGGTGACCGATTTGGCGGAGCGCTACAATATTGATTTTTTGGCGGGAGGGAACTTGGTCACGTGGTTTTCGCTCATCTTTTACCGCTGAGCTTGAAGTATGAAGTTTACTTAACTTTTTCATCGTGCTTTCACGAAAAGCTTGCAAACTCGGCATCGTCGTGATAGAATAAACGCTGAACATTTGCGTAGGGAGGTGAAACAATTGCCAAATATCAAGTCTGCCATCAAGCGCGTGAAGGTGACCGAAAAGAAGAACCTGCGCAACCGCATGATCAGGTCTGCCATGAAGACTCAGGTCAAGAAGTTTGATTCCGCCGTAGCCGCGAACGAGGCCGATGTCAAGCTGCTCAGCAAGACTCAGGGCGCGGTTGACAGGGCTGCCGCGAAGGGCGTTATTCATAAGAATGCAGCGAACCGCAAAAAGGCTCGCCTCGCAAAGCGCCTCGCAAAGGCTGCTCAGTAATTCCCTTATGGGTAAACAATGAAGGGACGCAAAAGGCGTTCCTTTTTGTTTGCGCTCAAGTTAGCTGTGTCGCGAATCGTGCGCCCCGCATATTGACCTTGCTCGTACCCATATGCTATACTCACTGTAATTTACAAGCGGGGGCATGGGCGTATGTTTGGTTTTTTCAAACGGGACGGAAAAGGCGCAAAGCAGACGAAGGTCTCCAAGCCGGAGGCGGCGGAGCAGCCGGCGCCGTCAATCGGCGATATTCGCTACCAGATTGAGCACATCACAACGCGAAGACAGTTCTTCCGCAATCCGCAGCTGTTTATGCGCGCCATACTCAACGCCAACGGCGCATATGGTCTCTACGCCGCTGTTCTGAATCGAGTGGGCGTACAATGTCCGTATTCAGAGGCGGATTTCGGGTTGCGAACGATGCAGCTCGGCGAGGGCGGCTTGCTGGTTCTGCTCACGCTTCCGGAGCCCGAGCGGATGCCGCTGTGCTATCGTATGTATTTTGTGTGCGATGCCAACGGCGAGCGCGCCGCCATGTATACCGTGGAAAAGAGCATGGAGGGCGGTTTCATTTGCGGGTGGACGAATACCGAGGTTCATTTGAATTA
This sequence comes from Clostridia bacterium, assembly GCA_017460585.1. Classification (GTDB taxonomy): domain Bacteria; phylum Bacillota; class Clostridia; order Christensenellales; family Aristaeellaceae; genus Faecivicinus. The sequence goes on along the minus strand of JAFUAR010000003.1, from coordinate 1,972 downwards.
TCAGTCCCTAAAGGATCCCCGCTGGAATGGTCCTACGGCGGGAATCATGATGTCCACGGAGGCGACGATCATACTGGATCTATACCATAAGCAGCTTCCGAACGCGCAGGGCGTAGACGTAAAGAGAGACTGAAATCAATCATCGCCTGAATGCAGCGCTGTAGGACGATTGTTTCCGCTCGACCATTTAATGGAGATTTGTATACATAAAGCACAGGCTTTACGCCTTGCGCCCAATTAAGGCGTTGAACGCGTAAAGCCTGTGCTGTATTTATGCTTCCGTGTGCGTAATGGCATACGCTCCGGCTTCCAGCGCAATCGCGCCGTTCTCAATGCGCGCGGGCGCACCGTTCACGGTCCAAACATAGCGCTCGTCCGCCTCAAACAGCGCATCGCAGTCAAATGGAATTTCCACTACGTAAATCACGCCGTTCTCGGTAACGCTCCATTCCGAACGGTACAGACCCGAGGCGGAATCGTATTGCGCCTTGACCGACTGAATGCGCCCGTCTACGCTCGGGTGAATGCGCACGCGCTTGAAGCCTGGCGCGTCCTCCACGGGGTCAATGCCCGCCATGTAGCGGTACATCCACTCTACTATGGAACCGTAAGCGTAATGGTTCATGCTGTTCATGCCGGTATCGCTCACCAGACCGTTGGGCAGCACGGAATTCCAGCGCTCCCATACAGTAGTCGCGCCCATATTCACCTCGTAGAGCCAGCTCGGGTAATCCTCGTTCAGCAGCAGGGTGTACGCCACGTCCGCCATGCCGTTTTGGGTGAGGGTGGGGCACAGATAGTAGGTGCCCACAAAGCCGGTATCCAAATGATCTCCGCGATCCTTGAGCTTTTGGCGCAAATCCGCCTGCACGCGGGCGCGGTGGGCTTCCGGCACAAGGTCCATGCATAGCGCCATCACCATGGCGGTTTGGGTGCGTTCGGCAACGCGTCCGGTTTGCGTAAAAAACTCCTTGCGGAATGCATCCCGAATCTCATCCGCCAGCTTATCGTATTCCGCCTGTTCTTCGGCGCGCCCCAGCACGCCCGCCGCCTTGGCGGTGGTGCGCGCCGCGTTGTAATAATACGCGGAGGCGATGAAATATGGGTCTGTGCCGCCGAACGAGCTTCCGGCAACGGGGTTATCCAGCGCGAGCCAGTCGGCGAAGTGGAAGCCGCAGGTCCACAGCCGCTTTCCGCCGCAGCGCGTGTCGTCCTGCGCGCGGATCCAGTCGGTCCACAGCTTCATGTTTTCATATTGGCGCGCCAGCAGCTGGCGGTCGCCGTAGAAGGTGTACAGCGTCCACGGTATGCCCACGGCGGCGTCACCCCAAGCGCAGGAGCCGTGTGATTCCGGAAACGCAAAGTTGTTGGTTTTTTGCACAATGCGGTTGATGAAGTCCGGCACCACGAACGGCACGGAGCCGTTCAGCGCGCGCTGTTCCAGCAGCATATCGTGCAGGAACTTGGCGTAAAACGCGGGGGTGTACATATTGTAGCTGGCGGTCGGCGCGAAAACGTGGGCATCACCCGTCCAGCCCATGCGCTCGTCGCGCTGCGGGCAGTCGGTGGGCACATCCAAAAAGTTGCCCAGCTGCCCCCACCAGGCGTTCAGGAACAGGCGGTTTACCTTTTCGTTCGAGGTTTCAATTTGTCCCGTGGGCGTAAGCTCGGAATGAATCACGCAGGCGGTAAACGCCTCGGGGTCGACCGTTTCCAATCCGGAAACCTTCACAAAGCGAAAACCATAAAATGTAAAGTGCGGGCGAACGTGCTCCGGAGTGCCGGCGGAAATGAATGCGTACCGCGCTTTCGCGCTGCGCAGATTGTCGCGGTAGAAGCAGTCGTTCTGCAATAGCTCTCCGTATTCGAGCAGTATTTCCGCGTCTTGCGGCGCGTCTGCGTCAAACTCGACCCAGCCGGTCATTACCTGTCCAAAGTCCAGCACCCATTCGTCCTTGGGCGTGCGCAGCAG
>JAFUAR010000423.1 GCA_017460585.1 Clostridia bacterium | reverse complement strand
GCCAAGCGCCGAATAATATCCGATCAGCGGCGCGGTCTGCTCATGGTAGACCTTCAACCGATTGGAAATCGTCGCGGGCTTGTCATCATCGCGCTGGATGACCTGTCCGCCGCACACGGGGCAGACGCGTTCATCCGCAAGCTTGGATACATGGTAGGTACCGTTGCACTTCATGCACACCCTGCGCCCCGTTAGGCGCGCCAGCAGGCGTTCATCCGGCACATCGATCTCCACCACGGCGTCCGGCTCCGAAATCGAATTCAGCGCCTCCGCCTGTTCCACTGTTCTGGGAAAACCATCCAGCAGGTAACCGTTTTTGCAATCGTCCTGACTCAGGCGCTCGCGCACCATCTCAATTACAACGCTGTCCGGTACCAGCTGTCCGGCGTCCATGTACCGCTTGGCTTCAAGCCCCGTTGGGGTAGCGTTTTGAAGCGCAGAACGGAACATATCTCCTGTAGAAATATGAGGTACCCGCAGGTGCGCGCTTACGCCCGCAGCCTGCGTTCCCTTCCCCGCACCGGGAGGGCCCAGAAAGATCAGTTTCATGGCTGTACCCCCGTATTACTTCAGGAAGCCCTTGTAGTGACGCATCAACATCTGGCTCTCCAGCTCGCGCACCGTTTCCATCGCAACGGAAACCGCAATCAGCAGAGAGGAAGCCGCGAAGCGTAGCGATACACCGCCAATACCGTAGATAATTGCGGGAATGATCGCCAATACCGCCAGATACAGCGCACCAAAGGTAGTAATGCGGGTCGTGATCTTCTTGATATAGTCGCTGGTGGGCTTACCCTGACGAATGCCGGGGATCATGCCGCCGTTGGACTGAATGTTCTTCGAAATCTCCACCGGATTGAAGGTGATCGAGGAATAGAAGAACGTAAACCCGAAGATTAACAGGGCAAATACCAGCTGGTAGTGCCAAGTCATGGTGGTGACATGAGAATCCCACCACTGATAGGCGCTGGAGCTGGGGAAGAATGCCAGAATGGTAGACGGGAACTGCATAATCGCGCTTGCGAAAATGAGCGGAAGAACGCCGGAAGCATTCAGCTTGAGCGGAATGTGGGTGGACTGACCGCCATACATTCTACGACCTACCATGCGCTTGGAGTACTGAATCGGGATGCGGCGTTCCGCCAAATCCACAAATACAATACCCACCAGCAGTACCAGAAATACCACCACGGACACGATCAGACCCGCCACAGGGGAAGAGCCGTTGTAAGTCGTGCCAGTGGCAATCGCGCGGAAGAAGCCAACCAGCGTGCTCGCAATATTGGAAATAATACCAGCGAAGATCAACAGCGAAATGCCGTTGCCAATGCCGTTTTCCGTAATGCGCTCGCCGATCCACATCGCCAAAGCGGTACCGGCCGCAAGGCAGAAGCCTACGGTCAGCATCTGCAAAGCGCTCATACGCGCGCCCGCCATGCGGCTTACGCCGACGGTCAGCGCGATGGCCTGCAGGAAGCCCAGACCAACCGTTACATAACGGGTGATCTGCGCAATCTTTTTACGACCCTCATCGCCTTCCTTCTGGAGCTCTTCCAGCTTCGGAATCGCTACGCAGAGGAGCTGCATAATAATGGATGCGTTGATGTAGGGCGTAATACCCATCGCCATGATGGTGTACTGGCTGAGCTGAGAGCCCGACATGGACTGCATATAGCCCAGCAGGGAATACTGGTTAATGAGTTCTTCAATCTGAGAGAGCAAACTCGCCGGCACGCCCGGAGTAGGAACGTAGCACAGCAGACGGTAAATCAACAACATGAAAAGGGTGTAGAGGATCTTTTTTCGAACCTCCGGGATTTTCCATGCGTTCTTCAACGTTTCGCGCATCTCAGATCACCTCAGCCTTCCCGCCTGCTGCTTCAATCTTTTCCTTGGCGGATGCTGAGAACTTATTGGCCTGCACCGTGAGCTTCTTGGTGATTTCGCCATTGCCCAGGATCTTAACGCCGTCCTGCACGTTCTTAAGAATGCCGTACTGAATCAATTCCACGGGGGTAACCACCTGACCGTCGTCGAATATCTCGAGGCGATCCACGTTCACAGTGGCGTACTCCGTACGGAAAATGTTGGTGAAGCCGCGTTTGGGCAGGCGCATGGTCAGGGGCATCTGTCCGCCTTCGAAGCCGGGGCGCTTTCCGCCGCCGGAGCGAGCCTTCGCACCCTTATGACCCTTACCAGAGGTCTTGCCCAGACCGGAACCGACGCCGCGTCCGAGGCGCTTGGGAGCCGTGGTAGCGCCCACAGCGGGTTTCAGATCATGAAGTTTCATGTTGGCGTCCTCCTTACTGCGCAATCTCTTCGACCTTGACCATGTGCTTTACCTTGAAGATCATGCCGCGGATGGCGGGATTGTCTTCCTTCACAACGGTATGACCGACGTGATGCAGACCCAGCGCCTTGATCGTGGCGATCTGATCCTTCAGGCAGGCGATAGTGGACTTGGTCTGAGTAATCTTCAGTTTCATTGTTGTCAACCCCCTTAACCGAGCAGCTCTTCCACGGTCTTGCCGCGCAGCTTGGCAACCTGCTCAGCGCTGCGGAGCTGTTCCAGACCCGCGAGGGTCGCTCTGACCATGTTGATCTTGTTGTTGGAGCCGATGGACTTGGTAACAATGTTCTTAATGCCAGCCGCTTCCAGAACCGCACGAACGGGACCGCCGGCGATCACGCCGGTACCTTCGGGAGCGGGCAGCATCTTCACCTTACCGGTGCCGAACACGCCAACAACCTCATGGGGAATGGTGGTGCCGTCCAGCGGCACGTTGATCATAGACTTCTTCGCGGCTTCGGTTCCCTTGCGAATGGCTTCGGGAATTTCTACCGCCTTGCCCATGCCGCAGCCGACGCGACCGTTCTCGTCGCCTACAACCATCAATGCGGAGAATCGCATATTGCGACCGCCCTTAACGGTTTTGGAAACGCGGTTTACCGCGACCAATTTTTCTTTGAATTCACTCACTTGCTCGTTGCGCTGCATTGCGTTCATACCCTCCTCTTAGAAGTTCAGACCGCCCTCGCGAGCGCCGGCTGCAAGCTCGGCTACGCGACCGGTATAAATGTATCCGCCGCGATCAAAGACCACGTCCTTGATTCCCTTGGCGGCAGCACGTTCAGCAACGATCTGTCCCACGATCTTTGCGGCGCCCTTCTTGTCGCACTCGGCGACCTTCGCGGCGATATCCTTTTCAACCGTGGACGCGGCCGCCAAAGTATGTCCGGCGACATCGTCGATGATCTGTGCTTCAATGTGACGATTGCTGCGATAAACGCAAAGGCGCGGACGGTCAGGCGTTCCGCTGATCTTTTTGCGTACGCGCTCATGACGGATCTTACGAACCTCGTTGCGATCACGCTTGTTAAACATATGCGGTACCCTCCCTTATTACTTCTTACCGGCCTTGCCTTCCTTGTGGCGGACGTATTCGCCCTCATAGCGAACGCCCTTTCCGTGATAGGGCTCAGGCTTGCGAATGGCGCGGATATCCGCCGCCACAGCGCCGACGAGCTGCTTGTCAATGCCCTTCACCTTGAGCTTTACGTTGGACTTATCCACTTCAAACTCAATGCCTTCCGGCGCGTTGACAATCACGGGATGAGAGAAACCGATGGCGATGGTGAGCTGATCCTTGTTCCAATCGGAAACACGCCAGCCGACACCCTGAATCTCCAGACCCTTTTCAAAGCCCTTGGTGACACCGGTAACCATGTTGTTGATCAGAGCGCGATACAAACCATGCATCGAGCGGTGAGGCTTGCTGTCGGAAGGACGGCTTACGATGATTTCGGCGCCGACCTGTTCGACCTTAATATCCTTATGAACCTTCTGGCTCAGTTCGCCCTTGGGTCCCTTGACGGTAACGGTGTTGTCCTCCGCCACAGTCACGGTTACGCCCGCGGGAACCGGAACCGGAAGTCTGCCGATTCGACTCATTCTATTGCACCTCCAACTCTTTTACCAGATGTACGCCAGTACTTCGCCGCCAATGCCAGCCTTGCGCGCTTCCTTATCGGTCATCACGCCGTTGGACGTAGAGATGATGGCGATGCCCAGACCACCCAGTACCTTCGGGATCTCATCGTTTCTGGCATACACGCGCAGTCCGGGCTTGGAGATGCGCTTGAGACCCTTGATTACAGATTCACGACCGGCGGCATACTTCAGCGTCACCTTAATCTGACCCTGAACACCGTCGTCAATAACGTCAAAAGACTTGATATAGCCTTCGTCCAGCAGGATCTTTGCGATTGACTTCTTGATATTGGAAGCCGGGATCGTCACGGAGTCATGTCTGGCAATCAGGCCATTGCGGATTCTGGTGAGCATATCCGCGATGG
>JAFUAR010000001.1 GCA_017460585.1 Clostridia bacterium | reverse complement strand
GTTACCATTCACCCATGGGGTGTCGGGGATCGCAATCCCCGACATTCAATCCGCAGCGGCGGCGTGTACGCCGCGAGGACGCGGACCAAGTGTCCGCTTCCTTGCAGGTTTTGCGCCCGGAAATCGCGTAGCGATTTCAGCCAAACCTGAGGGGGTGGTAGTGGCGGGGGACGTGTCCCCCGTCCACTTACTGTTCAGCCGTAGGCTGAACAGTAACCATTATAGCAAAACGGGCATTGCCGCGCAATATCGTTGCTGGTCAATCCAAGTGCATAAATTTGACAGAATGGTTTCTGTATGCTATACTTACTTCATAATTTGAAATAATTTTGTCATAATAAGGAGGCTCTCATGCATCGACATACCGCCATATTGCGCGCCTTATTCTGCGCGCTCATGTGCCTGCTGCTCTGCTGGACCAGCCTTGCCGAACCCGCCGTAATTACGGCGAACACCAAAGTATACCGCAAGGCGAGCACATCCTCGGCATACGTCAAGGTTACAAAGGGCTTGCAGGTGGAATGGATCGCCACCAAGGGCAGCTGGGCGCTGGTAGAGCGCGGCGGCGTTCAGGGCTATATCAAGTCCAAATACGTAAAGCTCGTAACGCCCCCGCCCGTATGGGACGGCACGTGGGCTTCGGTCACCGCCGCGACCAAGGCGTACCAGTCCGCCAGCACCTCGGCAAAATACGTCAAGGTCAAAAAAGGGCTGCAGGTAAAGCTCATTGCGAAAAGCGGCAAATGGGCGCTGGTGGAAAACAACGGCGTGCAGGCATATATGCTGCTGAGCAAGTTGAAGATCGTTGCCGCCGTGCCAACCGCCACGCCTACGCCCTCCCCGACCCCGTCTCCCTCGCCCACGCCCGCTCCTACGCCTGCGCCCACGCCCGACGCGGATATTATGACGAGCGGCAAATATACCAACGAACAAAAGTGCTACTACTATTTAACCAGCGTGCTGGGGTTCAACACCGCCGTCGCCAGCGGCATTATGGCGAACATTCGCCGCGAATCCGATTTTAACCCCGAATGCGGCGGCAGCTATTACGGGCTGGTGCAGTGGTCGTCCAGCCGCAAATCGGCGTTGACGAGCTACTGCCAAAAGCGAGGTCTTTCCGCTGCAAGCATTACCGGACAGCTCTCGTTTTTGTACTATGAGCTGCAAACCGATTACCCCAAGCTGCTTGCGCAGTTCAAATCCATGCCCAACACGGCGCAGGGCGCGTACGACGCGGCCTACCGCTTCTGCTACGATTACGAGCGTCCCGCCAAAAAGGAATCCGCCTCGGTCTCCAGAGGCGAATTGGCGCGCGATACCTACTTTCCAAAATACGCGTAATGCGCTATAATAGAGCGCGACGGATCAATTCCCCAAACCAACCAAGGAGGCGCGCGCATGGATTACGAAACTCTCGCCAAACAGTTGAACTCGCTCGCGGAGGAGGAGCCGTGGTACGTACCGCTCCTATCCAACGCTTCCGCGCTCTTATACGACGCGATGCCCGACCTGAACTGGGCGGGATTCTACATTGTGCAGGACGGCGCGCTGGTGCTGGGTCCCTTTCAGGGGAAGGTCGCCTGCATTCACATCCCCTGCGGCAAGGGCGTATGCGGCACGGCGATGGCGCAGGACGCGACACAGCGCGTGGAAGACGTACATACGTTCCCCGGGCACATCGCCTGCGACTCGGCTTCCAATTCGGAAATCGTAATACCCATTCACAAAAACGGCAAAGTGATTGCCGTGCTCGATATTGACAGCCCGCTCAAGGGGCGGTTCTCGCCCGTAGATCAAGCGGGTTTAGAGGGCTTTGTACGCACATTGGAACAGTGCATTCAGTGGAAATAAGGAGGCGACAGTAAATGCGGCAGGCATATTTTGCGGGCGGCTGCTTTTGGTGCATTACCCCTTCGTTTACGGAGTTGGAGGGCGTTTCGCAGGTGGTGAGCGGCTACTCCGGCGGCGACGAGGAAGATCCCACCTACGAGGAGGTCAAGGGGCAGCGCACCCATCACCGCGAAAGTATTCGAATTGAATACGACGAAACTCTGGTATCGTTTGAAACGCTGCTGGATATATTCCTGAAAAATGTGGATCCCTTCGACGGCGGCGGTCAATTCATAGATCGCGGCGCTTCCTACACGCTGGCGATATACGCCCAAAATGAGGCGGAGCATGACGCGGCGCAGGCGGCGATCGCCCGACTGGAGGCGGAAGCGGGCAAGCCCACCGCCATCGCGCTGGAGCCCTTCAAGGCGTTCTACGACGCGGAGGAATACCACCAAGATTACTACCTCAAGAACCCCGAAGCGTTCGAAAAAGAGATGATCGAATCCGGACGCAGGAAGGCGGAGGTCTCGGAATAAATCAACCCATCGGAAGGAGATTCGGCTATGCGCTGGGACGCGGCGATCGATTTCGGCACGGAGAACGTGCATTTGGCAATTCACCGGCAGGGAATCGTACTGGAAGAGGCGAACGCCCTCGCCATTCGCGACGGCAGCGACGCGCTGGTCTGCTGCGGCAATTTCGCGCGGCAGCTGCAGGGGCGCGCCTGTCAGGGAATGTCCGTGCAATATCCGCTGCGCGACGGCGCGCTGGAAAACAACCAGCTCGCGG
>JAFUAR010000422.1 GCA_017460585.1 Clostridia bacterium | reverse complement strand
TCCACCTCCAGCGGCATATCGCAGCAGCGGCTGAGCGCCTGCTTCGATACTTCAATCGCCACGCGCCCGCGCCCGCTCACGCGCAGCTGCGCCTCCTCGCCGCCCTGCAAGGTCGCCGCGGCAACGGCGAACACGCCGTCGCCCGATGCGGTCAACGCGCCGTTTTGGGTCAGCTCCAAGCGCGCCTCGGCGTCTTCCTGCAAGGGAAACACGCAAAGGTCCACGCTCTCTGTGCTCTCGCTGCGAATCCGCAAGCTCTGCGAAGTACCGCCTTCCCCCAAGTCCAGCTCTATCCATTCGCCCAGCGCGATCAGCGGCGCAAGAGAAAGCTCCGGCAGCTCCGCCCTTGCGCACGACAAGGCGAGGCATCCCACCGACAGCGCCAGCAGGAGCCTCGCAATGCATTTTGGCAAAAGCGTTTTCAAGCCTCTCCTCCAAATAGGAATATCAATCGCGATAATTAGTCGTCTTCTCCCTGACCTTCCGCAATCAGGTATTCCGCCTTCACGTAGCCGCTGAGCTCCGCCGTACGTATGCTCACCCAGCCGTTCTCATCCGCTTCCGAGGTCACGATCACCTGTCTTCCATTGGAAAAGCGATCGAGCACCGTGGACTGCGTGGTGGGCATTTGGCGCACGTTGAGCAGCGTAACCCCATCCTCCACGTGTACGGTGGCGATGTACTCGCCCGCTCCCAGCTCCGGCAGCGGCGCGGGGCTGGGCGTAGGCGCGGGCACGCCGGTATCCGCGCCGGCGGGCAGCGTGGGTTGGGGCTTTGTTTCGGGTCTACGGTACTGCTCGCGCTCCAGCGCCATGCCCGGGTAGTAGAACTGCAATATATCTACCCAACCGAAGTGCTCCACGCCCGCCATGCGCTGCGCGCCGCGCTGGCTCATGCCCACGCCGTGCCCAAAGCGGCGCGCCTCCAGCGCAAAGCCCTGCTCCGTTTTGAGCGCGGTGATCAGCTCGTAATCGCCGGTATTGATGGCGAGCCCCAGCGCTTCCTTGAGACCGCCGAACACCTCAATTTCCACCGGCACGATTTTCTCTTCATACTCCGGCTCCGGCGCATCGAGCGCGAGAATCGCGTCGTCCGCTCCCGCGGTCGCCTGCGGCGCGGACTCCTTGCGTACGCGGCAGCGCACATCGAACCGCACGGCGGTATAGCGGCGCGTTTCCTCGGGCACGGGGCGCACGGGCTCCACCGCGGTAATTTCATCCATGTAATACGGCGCGTCCAATGCTTCGCTCAGCGCATCCAGCAGCAGCCCCATGAGCTCGGTTTGGTCGCTCGCATCGCTCAGAAAGTCGGCGCGGTAGACCACGCTTAAAGGGTTGGCGAGGTCGTAGGGGTCGTCCTTCACGTTGATATAATCGCACTTTTCCGCGTCCTGCCACACATCCTTTGGGCGCGCGACCTGCCCGCCGTTGCTGGCGGTGTAGTAGCAATTGGCGTACGCGCCGTGCGTGGTGCCGACCACCGCCTGCGTTTGGGTCACCGCCGCCAGCACGTTGGTGAGCGACGTATCCAGCCCGCGAAATACCTGATCAGCGGTGGTATCCACCACGTCGTAATCCATATTCTGCGCGTTCGCCTTGTGCTGCAGCACATAGGTGCGCGCGGCGACCGCCTGCGCCTTGAGCGCGTCGATGGGCCAGTTATCGCCCATTTCGTAGGCGATCACGCCGCAGAGGTAATCCTCCACGTCCAGAGCGACCACGCAGCGCAGCCCGTTCCCCTCGATGGATACGGATAAATCGCCCGCGTAGAGGTTATCCCTGCCCGTTTCGCGAATGACCGCGCCGCTGACCAGCTGCGTGCCGTCCGTATGGCGCACAAACCGCGCCGATTCGCCAATATCCATCCATAAACCGCCCGCGCCCATCCAGATTCGTCCATCCGATTGGAGCAGCGTCACCATGCTGTCTCGCTGGAACTGCGCGGGGTGCTCGCCCTCCAGCGTGTATATCCCGCTGAGCGTCAGGTGCAGCATCGTCGGGCTGTTGAGCGAGCGCAACAATACGCGCACCTGCCCGTCGTCCGCAATGCGGGAAGCGGGAATATCGGGTTCGGGCGTGCTCTGTGCCACGGGCGCGTCGGTCGCCCCCTCGGCGAGCGCAACCAACGAGAACATGAATATAAACAGTACCATTGCCATTCTCCGCAGCATTCGCGCAACCCTCCCTTCGCCCAAAACAGGCGCGTACATTCGCTGACAAAACCCTTCAAACGTGCTATAATGATTCGCAGTTACTATTCACCCAAGGGGTGTCGGGGGTCGCAACCCCCGACGTTCAATCCGCAGTGGCGGCGTGTACGCCGCGAGGACGCGGACCAAGTGTCCGCTTCCTTGCAGGTTTTGCGCCCGGAAATCGCATAGCGATTTCAGCAAAACCTGAGGGGGTGGTAGTGGCGGGGGACGTGTCCCCCGTCCACCTACTGTGTAGCCGTAGGCGGAACAGTAATGATTTACAACTATATTATACGGGGAAACACTCGCGGGTGTCAAGCCGAACGATTATTCTGAAAGGAGCAAACCCATATGATCCTATCGTTCAAAATGAAGCTGCTGCCGGGCTGCGCGGCGGAATACGAACGGCGCCACAACCTGCTCTGGCAGGAAATGCGCGACGCCATTCACGCGCACGGCGGGCGGCATTATACCATCGCGCTGGATGAGGAAACCCTCGTGCTCTACGGCACCATCGAGGTGGAGGACGAAGCGCGCTGGGCGGCGCTGGCGGATACGCCCATCAACCGCAAATGGTGGGACTACATGGCGGATATTATGGAGGTCAATCCCGACAACAGCCCCATCACGCAGCCGCTCAAAACGGTATTCCACTTGGAATAAGGAAAAACAGCGAGGCGCAAATTCCAACGCGCCCCGCATAGACATATACGACCGATTCGGCATACTCAGGCGAAAAGCAAAAAAGCTCGTCGTTTTGGGCGAGCTTTTTGCAGCTGTGAACCTGCTCAGTCGTCTTGCGAAGGCGCAAATCGCGATATGATTTGCGCCTCGCTTTTCTTTATTTCACCACCGTAATGGTGATGACAGCCTTCTTCTTGTTTGCGGTAGATACCGTGATTTTCGCCTTGCCCACCTTGAGCGCCTGCACCACGCCATCCTTGACCTTGGCGACGGAGGTCTTGCTGCTCTTCCACGTGAGCTTGCTCACCGCGGTTTCCGGTGCGAGCACTGGCGTGAGCGCCAAGCTGTCCCCCACCTTCATGGTGAGCGCCGTACCCTCTTGGTAGCGAATGCCCGTGGGCTTTGTGGGGTCAATCACGCGAATGGTGACCGTCGCCTTCTTGCCGTTGTGGGTGGTGGCGGTCATTTTCGCCGTGCCCTCCGCCTTGGGGGTAACCACGCCGTCCTTCACGGTGGCGACGGAGGTTTTGCTGCTCTTCCATGTGTAGGTGGCGCGCGCCGTGGCGGGGCTCAGCTGCGGCGTCAGCGTGAGCGCTTCGCCAATGTTGACCGTATAGCTGCTCTGCGCGAACTTGACCGAGGTCGGCGCGTACGGGTCCTTCACGGTAATGGCGATGGTCGCCTTTTTGCCGTTGTTGGCGGTGACGGTAATGGTCGCCTTGCCCGCCGCCTTCGCGCTGACGCCGCCGCCCGCCACGCTCGCCACGGAGGTCTTGTTGCTCTTCCAGCTCTTTACGCCCTTGCCACCGTCGAAATTCACCGCCAGCATGAGTTTCTCGCCCACATTCAGGGTCAGCGCGGCGTTCTTGCCCGATTGCAGCGTCAGTACGCGTATGGGGTCGGGGTCATAGCCGCAGAGTGCGCACACGCCGCTTGCTTCGTCGGTTTCGTGAGGCTGCGCTTGTGACCCTTGCGCAGCGGTGAAGGCGCGCTCCAGCGTCTGTCCGCAGTCGGTACAGCGCATAACGCGGTATTGCGGACCGATCAGCGTATGGGTTTCCCCATTGCCGTCGTCCTTTGCCCAGCCGTCGATCAGGTCTACGGTTTCGGTGTGCGCGTGCGCGCAGGTGTTGACGCTGCCGCAGGCGCATACGCCGTTTTGGTAGCTGTGCGCCAATGTGAGCGTTTGCGCCTTCTCCGCCGTATCGCTGATCTCTGCGCCGCACAGCGCGCATACCGTGAGCGTATGCCAGCGCCCCGTGGCGGTGTGCGTGTCGCCCTGATTGCTCAATGCGCCCTGCAGCTCCGCATAGGTCTGGGTGCGGGTGCGCGCGTGGGCGCAGGCGTTTTGGTGCCCGCACAGCGCGCATACGCCCTTCTGGTTGTACAGGTGTATATCCGTAAGCTTTGTTTCGCCCACTTCGGTTTCGCCCACCAGCGCCCCGCAGCGCAGGCAAATTTCCTGCACGATGTACGGCGCGGTCACGCTGTGGCAGCGGTCGGAAATGGAAGCGTAGGTCGCGCTTCCCAAATCGTAGCGCCCATATTCCGCGGTCTGCAAATGGGCGCATTCGCTCGAATAGCCGCATACGGCGCAGGCATCCGAATCGGGTGCGAACCAATGCGCTTCGGTGCGCGTAACGCCCGCCTCCGCCACGCGGCGCGCGCGAATCGACCCGCATTCCGTGCAAACGGTATCCTCTATGAGGTTGCCCGTCGTCGTGTGGGTTTCTCCGTTGCCATCGTCCAACGCCGAGCCGTCCAGCCACTGCACAGTCTGCGTGCTTGCGTGCGCACAGGCGTTGATCGCGCCGCACAGCAGGCATATGTCGCCCCCTACGGCGTATTCGTGCGCCAGCGAAGCGACGATTTCGGGCTCGCTCGCAGTCTGGGCAAGCACCGCGTCGCAATCCAAACAGCGGGTTTCGCCGTAGGCAATTCGCTGCAGCGCGTGCGTGCCGCCGTTGCCGTCGTCTACATAGATTTCCTCCACGCGCTCCGTGCTTTGCGTATGTGCGTGTTCGCAGGTGTTTTCGTAGCCGCATTCGCCGCATACCTTGGAGCCCGCCTCGTACCAGTGCGCTTCGGTGCGGCTAACGGTATTGCCCGTAGGTCCCTGCGCGCGCTGGGCGCCGCAGAGCAGGCAGGTGACCGCTTCGTATTCCACGCCGGATATGGTGTGGGTTTTGCCGTTGCCGTCGTCCGTCGCCTCGCCCGCAATCCACGTTTCGCGAATCGTCTCCGCGTGCGTGCAGGTATTGCGGTAGCCGCACTCCGCGCATATATCCTCGCCGATTGGGTACAGGTGTTCGCTCACCTGCGTTTCCAGCGTTTCATCCTCGCCCTGCTCGAGCACCAGACCGCAAACGGTGCAGCGCACAATGCGCGCGCCGTGGGTCACGGCGGTATGGGTACGCCCGTTCTGGTCATCCTGTACCGTCACCGCGCGCGTCCATTCCTCCGCCGTTTCCGGATGGACGCATTCCGCGGGATCGACCGTTTCGGCGAACGCGGTGGACAGCAGCGCCGCAACCAGCCAAATTGCCAATATCAGCCTGATTCGATGCATAAATCACAATTCCTTCCCCGTTTGGATACGCCTATTATACATTCGCTTGGGGCCAAATTCAATGTTCGAATCTCGTCAAAATAAAGGCGGAGCGTTTCGCCCCGCCATAGAATGATCAACTATATCCTCATCCCGCCGCCTTTTCCAGCGCGTCCTGAATTGCTTCCAGCATACCTTCGCTCGTGGAGGTCGCTCCGGAAACGGCGTCAACCTGCGCGCTCTGCGCCGCGACCACCGCATGAATCGTCGCCTCCTCCGCCTCCTCCACATATTCTTCATCGTCCACCGTGCCGGTTAGGCGAATTTGGTCTATCTTCCCATTTTCTATGGTCACTGAAACCGTCAACCGCCCGTTGTAGCCAATACCCGCGCCGGAATACTTTCCGTCCGCCCAAGGCGAATACTCCGCCTCCGGTTCCAGCGTGGGATCCGGTGTGGGTTCCTGCGTGGGCGCAAGCTGAGCCGATTCCAGCGCGCCGATTCGCGCCGTCAGCTCTTCCACCTGCGCTTGCAGTTCATCCGCCCGCGCTTGCAAAAGCTCTACCTGCGCCTGCAGCGCCTCCGCCTGCGCGGCGGAAGCCGTCGCCTCCCGTTGGGGAACAAAGGCGACCGCCAGTATTGCGCACAGGGCGCACGCCGCGGCAATCACGGGCAGCGCGCCGTATTGCGCGTGGCGCTTTTGCAGCGCCTTGCGCGCGCGCAACCCCGCGTATACGCAAAACAGCGCGCCATAGACCACCGCGTTGATTCGCGCGCCCAGCGCGCCATTCCGAGCCTTTGGCAGGTTGTACAGCAGTATATGCGCAAGCAGCAGCGCGTAAAACGCGTAAGCGAAACGCTGCAAGCCCTTCCATGCTCGGGGGCGCATTGCTTTGCGCACCCGCTTGAACGATGTAACGCTCAGCGGCAGCATAACCGCCATGAGCAAAAGCGATACGCCCAGCGCCGCGAGCGCGAGCGCGTCGTTTCCCTTGCCCGCCAGCGCGTGCCCCAGCTGCGCCCGAAGCAGCGCCGCCCCGTGCCCCACCGCCAATATGGAGGCGACGATGGAAAGCTGCCCGCGAATCGGCATTACGCGGCGCATAAACGCGGAACCGTTGGGCACCGCGCCCGCGAACATCACGTAAAAAAACAGCGCCGCAGCCAGCGCGCCCTTCGTCAGCATCGGGGTGAGGTAGCGCGTCGCCCACGCAGGCAACGCGCCAAACGCACCGCTCCATACGCCCCATACCGCTGTAAGCGCGAGCAGCGCGGCGGCGGCATAGCACAGTGCGGGGCGTTTGCGCAGCGCGTTTCCGCCCAAGAATACGAATAGCGTCGCCAAAGCGAGCGATTGGAGAATCACCATAGACCATCAGCTCCCGTTTCCCATAGTGCAAAATCGGGATGGACGTATCAAGCGCCGTCCATCCCGAACCATAAGCCGTTCAACCGCTTACGTCCAATCCCAATGCATTGATTCACCGCCGCACGGGCATATCGACCGCGGCTGTTTCCTTCGTTACTTCGCGATTTCCGCCGTGAAGGTTACGCTTTCTTCAAAGCCCGTGGCGGTCACGGTCAATTCATAACTTCCGGACTCGGCAAATACGGGAGTCGTGGTGGCGTCCGCGCCCTTGCCCTTCACAATCGCCGCCTCGGGGTCGATCTCGCCGTCGGCGTTGATCACCACGACCGCGCCCTTGCCGGTCGCCGCGAAGGTCTCGCCGTTGATTTCGACCTGCGCAATATTGGCGATAAACGCCTCCGCCAGCGCCTCGTCCGCGCCATCGGCGGGAACCAGCGCGTTCTTCTCGGCGGAGAACACTACGGGCATTTCGTCCGTGCTCAGCACAAAATTTGCCAAGAGATCGGCGTACACGCCGCCCTCGTCGGCTACGGTCAAGGTATAGGCGCCGGGCAGGGCGTTTTCAAAGCGCAGCTCCTCGCCTTCCACAGAGATCTCCAGCCCCTTTACGGAATAGACGGGCGCGTAATCCTCCGGCAAGTTGTTGAGCGTGAGCGCGGTCTTGCCATCCGCCGTCGCCGCGTCTTCTACCGCCGCGCCGCCGTCGAACTTCACGGGTACGTACAGGTTCGCCTCGAGCACGTGGTAGCCGGAATCGGTAATGTAGGTAATGCTGTCTATGGTAGAACCCATGAGCTCCGCGTAATTTTCGCTTTGTACCTCGTTGCCATGGCTCTCCGTGGTTTTGAAGCCCGCCGAGAAGGCAAGCTTATCCTGCCAGATGTTTTCCAAATGGCGCAGCGCGTAGGCGTTGCCCTCCGCGTTCAACAGCACGCCGTAAATCGTGCCGATATCGGAAGTGCCCTCCGAATTGTGAATGGATTGCACGTCGATCTGGTAATCGCCGTATTTGCTTTCCGTGGCGATGGATGCCTCCGCCTCCACGGGCGCGGTTTCGCCCTGCACGGCGGAGAAACTCAACGCCTCGCCGTTCCACTCGGCGACCTTGTAGGCGGCGGGCGCTTCATCCAGCGCCGAGAAGCCGTACGCCTCGCCCGCCGCACTCAAATCCGCCTCCGTAATGGCGACCGGATATACTACGCCCAGTATGTCGCCGCCCTCGTCGTCGGTATGCGGCGCATTGAAGGTGCCGCCCACCAAGCCTTCGTTCTTCCACTTGGCGTTGGTGGCGGAGGATACCGCGTCTACGGATATCGACACGCCCTCCGCGGCGTAAAACGCATCGTAGGGAATGCGCATGGTACCGTACAGGTAATCCGCGCCCTCCGCCAGCGCGGCGGTACCGCACAGCAGCAATCCGGAAGTCAACAGTGCCAACCATTTTTTCATACTATGAATCCCCTTTCTTGGTTAGATGAATCTAACTTTTAGTGAATCAAAAGCCGGTCTTTCCCACCGGCGTTTCTATAGTAGCACCCAAGCGTGGCAAATGTCAATTGAGTTAGTGAAACTTAACTATCGACGTAACTTTGCGCGCGGCATCCTCTTTGGCGCCGCGCGCAATGCTTTGCATATTTATTTCACCACGATTTCCCTGACCACCGGCGCGCAGCCCTCGGCGCTGACCGTTACCGCAATTGTGCCCGCCTGCACGGGGCGAACCACGGCGAACGCGTGCCCAAAGAAGGTATTGCACGAATCGGCAAAGAAATCCTCCTCGCTGCAGGGGTTGCCGCTGCCAATGCCCTGCAGCACGCCCGCGCCGCTCACCTGTACGCGTATCTCCTTGACCGCGCCGGGGTTGGGGCGACCCTGCGCGTCCGCCAAATCAATATCGATAAACGCGAGCGCCGCGTCGTTTGCGCAAATTGCTTCGCCCTCCACGCGCACGTCGAGCCGTACGTCGTCGCCTGCGCTCTCCACTGCGTAGCGCCCCGTTTCCGCGCCGTTTTCGTATACCACGGCTTCCACCTTGCCGGGCGCGTACACGGCTTCAAAGGTGGTCATAAACGCCAACCCCGCCTCCGTAGTCTCCTTGGGCAGCGCCTGCCTGCCGAGGCTTTCGCCGTTGACGATCAGCTCCGCCTCGTCGCCCTTGCCGTATACGTCTATGCGAATGGGCTTGCCCTCGTAGCCGTACCAGTTCCACGAGGACGCCGTGCCCGTCCAGCTCCACGCGGTGGCGGCGGGCGCTCGCTCGTAGGTTTCGGGCGTCTGCATCGCCACATAGGGTTCCTTGCGGTGGTCCACCACGATTTCGCGGTAATAGCCCTGCGGAGTACGCCTGCCGGTAATATCGAAATCCGCGTCCCACGCGATGCGCCACGGGTAGGGATTTGCGCCGAAGCCCGTCCTCTCGCCCTTGCTGTAGTGGTCGCGACCAATGCCCGCCTCGCCCAAATAATCCCAGCTGGTCCACACGAAATCGCCGATGACGTGGGGATTTTCCTGCACCAGCTTCCAGTTGTACGCCAAATCCTTGGGGAAGGTTTCGGAGCCGACCGAGATCCAGTTGGTGAACTGCGCAAAGTCATGCGCGTAACGATCCGCCGCGTAGTTGTAGCCGCATATATCCATGCTCTCGTAGGATTCGTTCGTGGCGGCGACTACGGCGGGGTGCATGGCGAGCTTGCCCATGATCGATCCGAAATCACCGCTCATGAATTCGTTGATGCCGCCCTGCGCGTCGTTCCCCTTGCCCATGACCTGTTCCATGGCGTTTCCGGCGAGCATATTGTTGAGCCCCGCGGTGATATAGCGCTTCGGGTCCAGACTGCGGGTCAGCGCCGCCAGTCGGCGGTAGATCGCCGCGCCGGCGGGCGAGCCGCTTTCGGGAATTTCGTTGCCCATGGAGTACATGACTACGCAGGGATGGTTGTAGTCCTTTTCCACCATGGCGCGTACGCCCTGTTGCCAGCTTGCTTCAAAGCTCACGCCGTAATCGCGGCGGGTCTTAGAGATATTCCACATATCGGTGAGCTCGTCCATCACCACTACGCCCAGACGGTCGCAGGTCTCCAGCAGCGCGCGGGACATGGGATGGTGGGCGCTGCGCAGGGCGTTGTAACCCGCCTGCTTCATTAGGCGCACGCGCCGCTCTTCGGCGGAGGCGATGGTCGCCGCGCCGATGACGCCGTTATCGTGGTGTATGCAGCCGCCGTACAGCTTCACGGTTTTGCCGTTGATCGCCAGCCCGCGCACGTTGTCCAGCGTGAGCACGCGAATGCCGAAGGTTTCGACCCGCGCCGCGTCCACCAGCGCCCCGCCTTCCACAATGCGCGCCTCGGCGCGGTACACATTGGGCGCATCCACATTCCACAGCTTCGGATGCTTTACGTACAGCCGCGCGCGAATGGTCTCCGTGGTCAACCCCCGCAGAGTGAGCGCCTGCGTGTCGGTGCAGGCGACGACGCCCGCCTCGTCCACTAGATCGATCTGCAGCGATACGCTCTTGCCGCGCAGCCCGTCGTTGACCACAGTCACATCGGCAATTACGCTCGCCACCTCGCCATCCGCCGCCTCGGTCGCGAGCTTTAGTCCATCCATGGCGATGTGCACGGGCTCCGCCACGCACAGCGAAACCGGTAGTTAGAGCCCCGCGGCCGCGTACCAGCGGGAGTCATCGTCCGACTGCACGGAAACCTTGATCTCGTTGGAGGCGCCAAAGCGCAGAAAATCGTTGAGCGGCACGGTGAATTCGGTGTAGCCGTTATTGCACTGTCCGGCAAAATCGCCGTTCACAAACACGCGGGCGTTCATATACGCGCCCTCAAAGCGCAGGAACACGCGCTTCTGCGCCCAAGCTTCGGGCGCATCGAAGGTCTTGAAGTAATCGTAATCGCCATTGGGGTAGTAGCCCTTCGCCGTGCCGCTAACCGCGTCCGGTCGGCGCTTTTCGTGAATGGTCGCGTCGTGCGGCAGTGTCACGGGAATGCGCTCCGCCTGCGCGGCGTTGGGGTCGAAGTTTAAATTGCCGCTCGAAGCGCAGTACGTCCAATCGCGGTTGAACGAAATGGGAAGCATATTCGTTTCCTCCTTTTGTCCTTTCCTTGCACTAAATACAAATGGGCGGAAATATTTACAGCTTGAGCACCGCCACGCCGTAGGCGGGCAGCTCTATGGCGCCCGTTACCGTTTCCGCCTGCAAAAGCGATTCGCAGGGGCGCTGAAGCGCCACGGTCTGCGGCGCATTTTGGTAGTTCAAAAGGAACGCGTACGCGCCCTGTTCGCCCGCGCGCACCGCCAGCTCCACGCCCTCCGGCACGGTCAGAATATCGGCGTATGGGTCGCATACGCCCAATCGCTTGAGGAAGACCTTCGCCGCTTCCTCGTTAAACGCCGTGCCGTAGTAATACGTGCGCCCTAAACCCACCCTGTGGGAAACCAGCGCGCCGCTTCCGGCGTAGTAATCCGAGGTGTATTCGCCCTCGCGCACCCCGTCGCCCACGGGCTCGACCAAGTCGGTAAATACGCTGGCTTCCAGCGCGTCCCCGCCCCAATCGATACTCACGCGCTCCACATCCGGCGCGATGAAGGAATATTCGAGAATATCCGAAGCCGTCAAATCGGCAAGCAGACCGGGCAGCTTCTCCATAACGCACTGCCCGTTGACATCCTTATAGGCGCTGCGGCAGCCGAACACCACCGTGCCGCCCTGCTCCACATACGCGCGCAGCAGCGCTTCGCGCGCCTTCGTCATAATGCTGGGGTGCGGGTAGAAGAGTACGCTGTACTGTTTGAGCGCGTCCAAATCCGCGTGGTCAATATACATGTAATCCAGCGGCGTGTGGGTATGCTGCGCGGCGGAGAAGATCGCCTCCTCGCTCGCCCAAGACACACGTGAATGCCACCTGTCGAGCTTTGCGTCCCATACGTTGTCGTAATCCTTCACCAGCGCCACCTTCGCGGCGTAACGCGTTCCGGCGACAGCTTGCAAACGGTTCAGCTTGGTTTTAATATCGCGCAGCTCGGCAATGCGCCGGTTCTCCCTGCCGGAATAATCCAGTATGCCGTGCCAATAAATCTCCGTGCCCATGGTGGCGGTGCGCCAGCGGAAGAAGCTGACATAGTCCGCGCCGTGGGCGATGGACTGCATGGTCCAAAGTGTCATCTGTCCCGAGCGCGGGGTGGGCGCCTCCATGCGGGTATTCCAGCCGTTCGCGCCGGACTGCTGCTCCATAATGCCGAATATGGGCGATATGGAGCGCACCTCGCTCAAGCTGCGGCTCCACCGGCGGTCGCGCAGTCCGTTTGGGGTATAGCCATCCAGGCAGTAGGCGAAGTTGGGGTAAGAATCGTAGGTGAAAAAGTCCAAGCTCTCGCGCGTCATTTCGTGATTATCGAGATTTTCGAACATTCCGTTGGTGGTAATGAAATCGCCGGGCTTTATGTAGGCGCGCAGTATATCGCTTTGCAGCTTGCAGAAGCTGCGCGCGCTCGCGCTCACGAAGCGAATGTAGTCCAATACCTCGTGCGGGTTGGTGGAATTGCTGATGGTCTTGCGCGGCACGTGCACCTGCTCCCACGCCGTGTAGGTCTGGTTCCAAAATACCGTGCCCCACGCGCGGTTCAGCTCCGCAAGCGTGCCGTAGCGGTCGCGCAGGAACAGGCGGAAGGCGGCGCTGTCCGCCTCGGAGTGGAATTCGTCGGTTTCGCAATTGAGCTCGTT
Organism: Clostridia bacterium; assembly: GCA_017460585.1. Taxonomy (GTDB): domain Bacteria; phylum Bacillota; class Clostridia; order Christensenellales; family Aristaeellaceae; genus Faecivicinus. The sequence continues at coordinate 1,241 of JAFUAR010000422.1, read as the reverse complement.
GTCGATCTGCCAGCCGATAATGCACTTGCGCTGCGCGTAGTGCTCGGCGAGCTTGGTCACGATGCGCTGCGTGAGCGCGCGGTATACCAGCGCGTTGTAGTTGTAGTGGCGGCGCGCGCCGTGCCGATAGGGCAAGCCGTTGATATCCACGTTCAGCACCTCGGGGTACTTTTCCGTAAGCCATGCCGGAGGCGTGGCGGTGGGCGTACCAAAGATCACCTTCATGTCCGTTTCATCGCACAAATCGAGAAATTCGTCGAAGAAATCATAGGTGAATACGCCCTCCTCGGGCTCGGTCTTGCTCCAAGCGAATTCAGCGATGCGGATGACCTCTATTCCGCTTTCCAGCATCCGCTGCAAATCCTCTCTCCAAATGGACTTGGCCCAATGCTCCGGATAGTAGCATACGCCCAGCACGAGCCGTTTGCCGTTGAGTATATAAGACATGGGCTGTTCCCCTCCTTGTTTCGTATTGCGCAAAATGCGCACGCGCCCCGTCCGTTTGGACGATAATTCGCCCACGCGATTCAGAACGATTCTCCGGCAAAAATATCGCCGCCGGATGCGCCGCCGCATTGTGCGGGTTTGCCTTAGTTTATTCCGAAACGACGCCCGCTGTCAAGCCGCTTATGAGGGTTTTGAAACTCGTGGGAAAGGATTGGCAACGATAGTGCGAAGCGTCTCGCCCTCTTCGGTATGCTTGCGCTTGGGAGAAGGCGTTTCCCGGCTAGTCGAAGCGCCCGCGCGCCGCCGCATCGTCACTAGTCTATGCAGCTTCGAAGCAGCTCATTGTCTTTTTCGGTATAGCAGCCCCACACGAGGTCAAACTCGTCATCGCTTGCCGTGCTGCCTTGTGCATTCCAATCGCCGTCCTGCTCGTCCTCCCAGCGGTGTTCCGTAAGATACTTCTGCGGATACGGTATGAACCGCCCGTTCTCCTTCGTCCAGTCGCTGCTGTATCGCTTGCGCTCAATCGCCAAAATGATCTCGTCCGCCATTTTGCCCAGTCGTTCTTTGCGCCACACGCGTCTTGCGCCCTCTCTGCCCGCCTTTCGCGGATACGCCGCCCAGAACTGTTCGAACGAATCGTCGCGCTCTTCTTCGGTATCAGCGCTCCATTCGCGTCTCTCGTCGCGCGCCTTCGTTTCCCGCTTCGCGCTCGCCTCGCGCGCGTCCCGCGCGGAGAGTGCGTCTTTCTCTTCTGGGGGGATTATCGGGGGGATAGGGGTTACAGGGGAAAG
>JAFUAR010000421.1 GCA_017460585.1 Clostridia bacterium | reverse complement strand
TCGTAGCGGGGGATGGAATCCCCCGTCCACATACTGTTCAGCCGTAGGCGGAACAGTAACCGTCTACGGGTTTTACGCATTTTACGCCCTTGCGACATAGGCGCGGCTATGTTATAATTTAGATTAACAACGCGCAACGCCCCGTAAGCAAAAAGTTCCTTGCCGGATTTGCGCGCGATCGCAAAAGAATCTTACATTGCGCATTCGAAGGGAGGACTGCCGATGTATCTCAAGCTCAACGGCATTGAATTTCAGGCGGAGCCGCAGGATCGGTGGCTCGACTTGATCGACGGCTTGCCGGATGGCGGCGAGGGTGCGCTGGGCGTCGCCGTGAACGGATGTACGCGCGCGCTCACCGAGCCCGTGGAGGAGTACGCCTTCGCGCGCCTTTTGACCTATGACGACGAAGAAGGGCGCCGCATTTACGAGCGCTCGCTGCAGCTGTTGTTCCTCGCCGCGGTGCGCTCCGCTTACCCCGAGGCGCGGGTGCGCATAGAGCACTCGTTCGGGCAGGGGCTGTTCATCCGCGTGGAAAACCCGGCGCTGGATATTTCCCGCATTCAGGCGGTCGAGCGGGGCATGCGCACCCTCGCGGATATGGATTTGCCGCTGGTGCGCAAGCGCGTTTCCACGCAGGAGGCGAAAGCCTACTTTGAGCGCACCGGACAGACCGACCGGCTGCGCATACTGAACTATCGCAGGTTCGATTACTTCACCCTCTACGAGCTGGCGGGCTGCGAGGATTACTTCTACGGTGAAATGGTGCCCTCCACGGGCTACCTGCAGGCGTTTTCGCTGGTGCCCTATGCGGACGGTCTGGTGCTGATGAAGCCGGATCGGCGCGACCCCAGCCGCCCCGCGACCTTCCGCGATTTGCCCAAGCTCATGCGCGTGTACGAGGAATCGGCGCGCTGGCAGTCCATACTGGGTGTGGAGAACGCGGCGGATTTGAACGAAATGATCGAGGAACACCGCCTGCGCGAATTCATCCGCGTGAACGAGGCGCTGCAGGAGCGCAGAATTCAGGAGATCGCCGATCAGTTTATCGATAGCGGCGCGCGCCTCATGCTGATTGCGGGACCGTCCTCCTCGGGCAAGACCACCTTCGCGCACCGGCTTTCCATCGCCCTGCGCGTGCACGGTCTGCGCCCCGTAAAGCTCTCGCTGGATGATTACTACCGCAACCGCGATACGCTGCCCCGCGAGGCGGACGGCTCCATCGATTTGGAACGCATCGATACGCTCGATGTGGAGCTGCTCAACGAGCATTTGCCGCTGCTGCTGGCGGGAGAGACGGTCGAGCTGCCAGAATATGATTTTAAAACGGGTATGCGCGCCCCGCGCACCCACGCCATGCAGGTGGAGGAGGGGCAGCCCATCATTATAGAGGGCATACACGGCTTGAACGACGCGCTCACCGCCAACGTGCCGCGCGATATGAAGTTCAAAATCTATATCAGCGCGCTTACCATGCTGAATTTGGACGATCACAACCGCATTCGCACTACGGACGCGCGCCTGCTGCGGCGCATCGTGCGCGACAACCTGTTCCGCGGCACCCTGCCGGAGGAAACCATGGGTATGTGGGCGAGCGTGCGCCGGGGAGAGGAGCGCTACATATTCCCCTTCCAAGAGAAGGCGGACGCCATGTTCAATTCCTCGCTCAGCTACGAGCTGCCCATCATGCGCAGCCACGCCTATCCGCTGCTCATGGCCGTACAGCCCGAAAGCCCGTATTACACGCTGGCGCGCCGGCTGGTGAAATTCTTAAACTACATTCGCCCCGCCGATGTGGAGGACGAAATTCCCGTAAACTCAATACTGCGCGAGTTCATCGGCGGCTGCTGCTTCTATCGCGAAGAGGATTGACCCGAAGTCGCTTAAACCTTCGCTACCCTACCGACCTTACGTTAGCGGCGCCCAAGCGCGCCGCTAACGCGAAATATACACTGCCATGTTTGCACATTTGCACCTGCATACGGAATACAGCCTGCTCGACGGCGCCTGCCGCATCAAGCCCCTGATGGAGAAGCTCAAGGGGCTGGGAATGCGCTCCTGCGCGGTCACGGACCACGGCGTGATGTACGGCGTGGTGGACTTTTATCGCGCCGCGAAGGTGGCGGGCATCCACCCGGTGATCGGCTGCGAGGTGTACGTGTGCC
>JAFUAR010000420.1 GCA_017460585.1 Clostridia bacterium | reverse complement strand
TGTTTCAGCAATAATATCAGCAGGTGATGTATATATGTTCAACCGTAATCAAGAATTACAGCTTATGAAAACGCTATGGCGACTCATGTTGCCCATTGCGCTGCAAAACCTGTTGAGCGCCGTGGTCAACACTGCCGATGTACTAATGCTTGGCGGCGTGAGCGCCAACGCGCTCTCTGCATCCTCACTGGCGGGACAGGTTACATTTGTGCTCAACCTGTTCTATCTGGGTATTTCTACAGGAGCGTCCGTGCTCGCCGCACAATATTGGGGTAGGCGAGATCGATCTACAATTGAACGCATTCAAGGTATGTCTCTGCGCTATTGCGCCGTAATATCGCTCGCGTTCTTCTTCGCCGCGTGCCTGATTCCGGATATATTAATGCGCGCGTTTACGAACGATCCCACGCTCATCGCACTTGGGGTGCAATACCTACGCTACATCGCTCTAAGCTATCTCTTTATGGGCGTGTCTCAAATACTGCTCACCATCATGAAAAGCATTGGGCAAACGCGCGTCAGCGCGGAAATCACCATCGCTTGTCTTTTGTGCAACATTACGCTCAACGCCATATCCATTTATGTACTGTTTCACAAACAGGTAATCAACTCTCTGCGCGGCGTAGCGGGTGCAACCGCCATTTCCCGCGCGTTGGAACTGGCGTTGTGCTTGGTTGCCATTCAAATAAAGCGCGGCATTCGCGTTTCTCCAGTCGATTGCCTGCACACGCCCGAATGGCTCCGGCGGGATTTCCGCAAATGCGCGCTACCGGTGCAGGCAAATTACCTGATTTGGGGTTGCGCCACGGCGGGCATTTCCGCTATTTTGGGGCGCCTCGGCTCGGAGATTGTCGCCGCAAATGCCATGGCGACCACGCTGCGCAATTTGGTCATCGTTGGATGCAACGCGCTAGGCACGGCGGGCAGTATCCACATTGGAAATAAGCTTGGATGCGGCGATCTTCAGGGGGCAAAGTACGCAGGCATACACATAAAAAACGCTTCCCTAGTATTGGGTGCGCTGAGCGGACTTATGCTGCTTATGCTCTATCCTAGCGTCGCGACCATCGCTCGGATCGAAGCGGATGCATCCTCTCTTTTCTTCCAAATGGTATGGATCAACGCCCTCTACTGCATTGGCAAGGCATACAATTCCAGCTTGGTCGGCGGTATATTCTGCGCGGGAGGGGATACGCGCTTTGGATTGGTTTGCGATACCATAGCAATGTGGTGTGTAATACTTCCGCTGGGTCTGCTCTGCGCCTTCGTATTCAAGCTTCCGCCCATTGTTGTGTATGCCGTTTTATGCATGGATGAAACCGTTAAGCTTCCGTTCGTCGCCATACGATTTCGCAAATATCGCTGGCTGCAAAACCTTACCCGCGATCGCCATACCGCGGAATAGAACTCCTTTGCCGCTTCGCGCAGCTTTGTTGCCTCCCGCAAGTAAAATGATATTGAATTTCAGCACAAAATGCGGTACAATGGTAGTGATGAAAAGCCTGTTTCCCCCGACGAAACCATAGGAGGAGAGAACTGTGCAGAATGCCCAGAGTCACGATCTGAGCTATACCCAAAACCGCGAGCTGAGCTGGCTGCGCTTCAACGAGCGCGTACTGGCGGAGGCTTCCGATCGGAGCGTTCCGCTCATGGAGCGGCTGCGCTTCGTTTCCATATTCACCAGCAATTTAGATGAATTCTTCATGGTACGCGTGGGAAGCCTGTTCGATTTGAACGTGATCGCTCCCGATGAGCGCGACAACAAGAGCGGTCTAACGCCCATGGAGCAGCTCACCCTCGTGCTGGACGCTGTGCGCCCGTTGGTCGAACGCAGAGACGCGATCTATCGCGAGCTCACCGAAGAGCTCACGCAGGCAGGGGTTGCCGAAGTTCCCTATGAGGCGCTGAACGATGTACAGCGCGCGTATGTGCGCGACTACTTTAAGGAAAATATTCGCCCGCTGCTCTCGCCGCAAATCATTGATCGCAGTCATCCCTTCCCCTTTCTAAAAAACAAGGCGCTGTATGCCGCCGCACTGCTCACCAACCCACACGGCAAGCCGCTGCTGGGCGTAATTGATATTCCCAAGTCGGTACCGCCCATACTCATGCTGCCCGGTGGGCAGACGCGCTATATCCGCGCGGAAAGCGTGGTCGCCGCGCATCTTAAAAAGACGTTTAAAATTTACAATATTGAAGAGCAGGCGGTCATTGCCGTAACGCGCAATGCCGATATCAGCATGGATGAGGAGAAGTTCGACGAGGATAACCCCGACTTCCTCAACTATATGACCAAGCTGCTACGCAAAAGGGAGCGGCTCGCGCCTGTGCGCCTTGAGCTGCAGGGACGCGCTCCGCGACTAGCCAAGCAGCTTGCGACCAGCTTAAAACTCGATATGCGTCAGGTCTATTTCAGCGATTGTCCGCTCAAACTGAGCTATGCCTATATGCTGGATAAATGCGCCGCCAATATGTACTGGTCCCCCTATGCGCCCGCCTATCCCGCCTATCTGGATCGCGAAAGACCTATGCTGGAGCAAATTCGCGAGCGAGATATTCTATTGTTCTACCCTTACCAGTCCATGCAGCCGTTTTTGGACCTGCTCAAGCAGAGCGCGTCCGATGCCGCGGTCACTTCCATCAAGATCACCATTTACCGCCTTGCGCGCAATTCAGCCATCGCCAAATACCTGTGCGAAGC